>NZ_JAKUFT010000004.1:0-120006 GCF_022663605.1 Bacillus cereus group sp. BfR-BA-01379 | reverse complement strand
TTAATCCTTGTTATATGTCACATAAGTGCAAATTTAGCTATTATAGGGCAATGTCATGTATAATAGAAAGAAAAGGCTTGTGAGGGGGGAGAAGAGATGATCGTTCTTTGGATAATTACGCTTTGTATGACTGCTATTTTTGCATATATGACGTTAAAACAAAATGGCTTAAAGCGATTTGTTCCAGGAAGTATTCTTGCAGGAATTGCCCTTATCACGTATGTAATTTCTATTTTTATTGAAAGTGTATCAGTGGACATGAGCACAAGTTTAATGTTCATGGGTATTACACTATTTGCAGGTAGTGTAATGGTACTTATGGTTGCTGGTATTATTTTATTTATTCATATGAATTCGGAAACGTTATAGCATATAGAAAAGGCATGTCCCGAGGGGCATGCCTTTTTATCCGTTCAATTATGCTCTATCTTTAGAAGAATTTTGTTGTTTTAATAAGTCACGAATTTCGCTAAGAAGAACTTCTTCTTTTGTTGCTTTTTCTTCTTTCTTTTCAGCTTCTCTTTTTAAAGTCATTTTGTTAAAGACTTTAACGAAAACGAAGATTGCAAATGCAACGATTAGGAAGTCAACTATCGTTTGGATAAAGTTACCGTATTTAACAGAGGCCTCGCCTACTGTAAATTTTAATCCTGTGAAGTTGATTCCTCCCATTAATAAACCGATTAATGGTGTAATGATATCTTTTACTAAAGAACTAACGATTTTACCGAATGCAGCACCGATTACAACCCCGACAGCTAGATCAATTACATTTCCCTTTAAAGCGAACTTTTTAAACTCGTTCCACATGTGTTAATCCCATCCTTTCCACGATTCAATATGAAATTTATAATTCCTATCAACATATTCTATAGAAATTTACGAGAGAAATAAAGAGGAAATGGGAATGAAAGTAAATTCTGAAAAATGTATCCGTTTTAATTTTTGTTTATATTGTCCAGTAGAGATTGCAATAGTTTCTGCGTTTTTAATGCTTCTAATCCATCTACAACAGGCTTTGTATCTCCGTGTACACATTCAATAAAATGATGAACAGCATCCTCAAAACCACGCTGTTTCAACGTCGTATCCCATGATGGTGAACCGCTTTGAGAAACTGTATTATCCTGCTCAACTTCAAATGTGTTCATATTTTTTACGCGAATGATTTTCCCTGTCGTTACAAGTTCAATTTGTTCTAAATTTGTACCAGCATGGCGATGCATTGCGGTAGAAAGTAACAATCCACTTGGCGTTGTATATGTGTGATGTCCGTAAAGAAGTTCATTCTTTTCATTCATTTGCACCATATTATGAACGACGTTAAGATCATCGTTAGCTAACCAGCGAGCAGTATCTACAATATGTAAGTAATCATCTAACATAGTAAAGTCGTACGTGTATGGTCCTACTTTATTTGTGCGGTGCTTCTCAATTCGAATCCATGAAATATTATGAGCTTGCTCTTTTGCAGCAACATACATAGGAACGAATCGGCGATTAAATCCGACCATTAACTTTCGGTTATACTTTTCGCTCAACTCGACTAGTTGCTCAGCTTGTTCCACTGTAGCTGCTAGCGGCTTATCAACATAAACGTCGATTCCTTTTTTCAGAAGTTCAGAAACGATTTCATAATGTGTAGCAGTTGAACTATGTACGAAGATTGCATCGCATTCCGAAGCTAACGTTTCAATAGAATGAAAGTCTTGCATGCGGTATTGCTGACAAACTTGTTTTCTTTTCTCAGCGTTAGGTGTAAATGCCCCTACAAAATTCCAATCTGTTTCTTTTGTAAGTGTTGGAAGGTAGGCTTTTTGCGCAATACTTCCAAGTCCAATCATCCCAATTTTAGGTTTGTTCATGTTTATTCCCACCCTATTAATATTGATGTAACGGCTTAAATGTAGCATAGGATGGGAGAGGAAGGCAAAAATTAGCTTTTTACTTACGTCCTTCTAACAAAATCTTCTCTATCTCTTCAAAGTTATGAGCGCGCGCATGCTCTAGCGGGGTAACACCATCGTTGTCTGGAATATTTACATCTGCACCGTGTTCAATAAGAAGGCGAATAACTTGTTGTTGTGTTTCGTTTCCGTTACTTAGTACGATGGCTTCCATTAAAGCAGTCCATCCGAGATTATTTACATGGTTAACATCAATAGTTGTTCGCGTAAGGAGTTCCTTAATAACATCAATATAGCCATGTTCTGAGGCAGGGATAAGAGCTGTTCCGCCGTAACGATTCGTAAGCGATGCGTCTGCGCCAGCATCAATCGTTAATTTTAAAATATCTAAGTAACCTTCAGCACCGGCGTATAGGAAAGGATTATTTTTCATATCATCTTGGATGTTTACATCAGCACCAGCTTCAATAAGCGCTTTTGCGGTTTTTACATCATTTTTGTATGTAGCAGTCATAAGAGGAGTACGTCCTTTATTGTCTTTAATATTTATGTTAGCCCCTTTTTTGAGTAACGATATAATAGTATTCGTTTCTTGTTTCTCAGTAGCTGCTAGTAGCGCTGTCTCCATGTTTGTCATCTCCTTTTTAACTTCTTGTTCTTGCGAGCATCCTTGCAAAAAAATTACGCAACAGATCATACTTACTGTTTTTTTGAACATGGAATTTCAACCTCCTCATTTCAACTGTAAAATAAGAACATTAAATTTTTATAAACTGACGCTAAAATTACTATAAAATCGCTTGAGTATTTGAACATATATTTTTATGCTTATGAGTAACAAGGTTTGTTAAAGTGAGGATGTAACATATGTCTATTAAAACAAGATTTTTATTCTCGTATATCGCTGTTATTCTCGTTTCCATCACGCTCATATTAGTCGCGGGATTTTTAATTGTTTTTTCCATAACAGGAGACTTGGAATCAGTGAAAAATTTCTATAAAAGTTCGTATATTCAAAAGCCGCTTACGCCAGAAGAAGAGAATACGTATATTGAATTGAAATTAGCGGCAAAGAAAAATCAATCACAACTATTAGATGAATCGTTCGTTTCACCACTTGAAAAAGAAGGTGTGAAAATAGTTGTCAGAAAGGGTGAAACCATTTCTTATGCTACAAAAATATTTGAAAGTATATCGTTAAAAGAAGCTCTTCCGAAATTTGAATCAGCAAATATTAATAGTCGTGGTACAACAGAACTAGGTGATACATTTTATCGATATGTAAAATTTGATTTTTATTTTCCCGGAGATGAAGAAGGGAGTATATTTGTACTAAAAAGGCAAAGTTCATTTGTCGATCTTACACAAAAGTTATTTCCGATTTTATTCGTAGCGCTTTTACTGCTAGCGATATTACTCATTGGATTAGTAAGTTATTTCGTCTCAAGAAGTGTGATAAAACCAATTTTTGTATTGAAAGATGCGACTGGTAGAATTAAAGAAGGGGATTTAGATTTTCAAATTCCAGTTACATCTCATGATGAGATCGGGCAATTAAATCAAGGGTTTGAGGAAATGAGGAAGAAGTTAAAAGAATCGATTGAGATGCAAACACAGTATGAAGAAAATCGAAAAGAGCTCATTTCAAACATATCTCATGATTTAAAAACACCGATTACATCTATTATCGGATATGTAGAAGGCATAAAAGATGGGGTCGCAAATACGCCAGAAAAAATGGATAAGTATTTAACAACGATCCATACGAAGGCAAAACATATGGATACACTCATTGATGAGCTTTTTTTGTTCTCGAAGCTCGATTTGAATCGAGTTCCCTTTCAGTTTGAAACGATAGAATTAAACATATTTATGCAGGAATTATTAGAAGAGATGCAGATGGATTTAAGTGAGGAAGGTATAGAAGTTCACTTGCAATTACATTCATCACCACTATATGTAACGGCCGATTGCGAAAAGATAAATAGAGTGATATCAAATTTAGTTCATAATAGTGTGAAATACATGGATAAAGAAGAGAAGAAAATTACAGTAACAGTATTGAGTGATAATAATACTGTTGTTGTGAAAGTAATGGACAATGGATCAGGTATAGAGGCTGATACGCTGCCGTATATATTTGAGCGGTTTTATCGTGCAGAGCAATCGCGAAATTCTAGTACAGGTGGAAGTGGACTTGGCTTAGCGATAGCAAAGCAAATTGTTGAAGAACATGGCGGGGGAATTTGGGCGGAAAGTAAGCTTGGGGAAGGTACAAGTATTTTCTTCTCATTGAAAAAAGTACAGGAATGTGGTGAGTAGAATGAAGAGAATTTTACTAGTAGAAGATGAAATAAGTATTGCAGAATTACAGCGAGATTATTTAGAAATTAGTGATTTTCAAGTCGATGTAGAGCATTCCGGAGAGACAGGTTTACAAATGGCTTTGCAGGAAGATTATGATTTAATTATTTTAGACATTATGCTTCCGAAGATGAATGGATTTGAAATTTGTAAACAAATACGTGCTATAAAAGACATTCCAATTTTACTTGTTTCAGCAAAGAAGGAAGATATAGATAAAATTCGCGGACTCGGTTTAGGGGCGGATGATTATATAACGAAACCATTTAGTCCAAGTGAATTAGTCGCAAGGGTAAAAGCGCATATTTCTCGTTATGAAAGATTATCAGGAAATGTGAGTAAGCAACGCGATACGTTATACATTCATGGAATTTCTATTGATCAGCGAGCGAGAAAAGTTTTTATAAACAATGAAGAAATCGCGTTCACAACAAAGGAATTTGATTTATTAACATTCTTTGTAACGCATCCAAACCAAGTATTAAATAAAGAACAGTTATTTGAACGTATTTGGGGACTAGACTCAGCTGGCGATTTAGCTACTGTCGTTGTTCACATTAGAAAGCTACGTGAAAAAGTTGAAAGAGATCCTGCTCACCCGCAATATATTGAAACAGTGTGGGGAGCTGGTTATCGCTTTAACGTGTAATGTACCTGCCGAGTGATTGGCAGGTTTTTTATTGTGATCTGGACTAAAAGGGGAAAAGGTAATTTATGTTAAAATATAAAGAGAGATAAAACATAAGAGAGCATGAGAGGGCGTGCTACATTTTGGGAGATACATGAAAAGATAATAAATCAACCAAGGCTTTAAAGATTGGAACCAATATCATACTTATCTTATTAATTATTGGTTCAATACAAATGTTTTATGATGAAGATTCTACGAATGATCATTTTGGTGGGTTGTTTATGATGGTCTTTTTTGGAATTAAAATAATTTCTAATTTTATGATGAGTATAAAAGAAGGAGATAAAAAGTCGATATTCATTGATGTAGGTTTAATGATTTTTTTGTTCTGCTTGTTGTTTTTAGTGTGAAATATTTCTTTTGAAAAAGGCTCATAGTCTTATAGAAACTGCGAGCTTTCCTTAATAATAGAGGAACGATTTATAAAATGTTTGAGTAGTAGAAGTAAACTGAGCAGCTTCTTCTAAAAAAGGATAATGGTTGCTGTTCTCAAATGGAACGAAGATAGAATTACGTATACCCTTATGCATCTCAATAGAATATTGAATCGGGCACTGTACATCATGTCTTCCGCATATAATGAGAGTCTTTGTTTGGATGGAAGGTAAAGCTTCTCTTAAATCAAATGACGGATATTCATTGGCGAAAGCGTTCATCCGGCTAGTAGACATCGTTTTTTGGATTGGTTTACAAAAATAAGAGTTGTAGTTTTCTGGTTTATACAATGATAATTTTGTTCTCTTAGTAGATAGCTCTTTCCGTTCTTCACTTGTAAGGAGAGGGGTTTTTAAGTTTTCGATGAGCTGTTGCATATAATGAAACTGTGGATGTGATGGGTGATAAATGCACAATGGTGTTTCGGTATAGTTACTTGCTGCGGCTCCAACGACGACTAATGATTGTAAGGAATTTGGATATGTAATCGCATATAAAAGTCCGAGCATACCACCTGTTGAATGACCAGCGAAATGCCATGTTGGGAGTTGTAATGCTTCTCGTATTGCGTCTAAGTCGTGAACCGTTTCAACCATACTTAATTCGTTTTCTGAATTGGCTTTTGCGGATTTACCAGCGTCTCGTAAATTAATAAGAAATACACGATGCGTAGCAGTGAAAACATCCGCAAAGTAATCACCAGTTTCATTAAATTGTGAATAGTGATGTGTAATGCAAAGTGGTTCGCCATTTCCTTTTGTAAAGAGTTCAAATGTGCCACGTTTTGTAGGGACCATTTGTTGCTTCCACATAATATCACACCTTTTCTCATAAAAATTGGACCGATTAATTGTGAAATAAAATATATCAGCGAATCTTAAGATATATCGGCGCAACTCGAAATATATCAGCGATTATCAAAATATATCGACTTACCGACAGAAAACGACAATACTAGCAAGCTATAAATAAAAGGAGGCTATTCAAAAACGAGCCTCCTTTTCGTTTAGTATAAAGATTTTGTCATATTATTCCGAATTATTTCAAGAGATTTCGCTACAGTTAATGCATTCTTTTCTTCAATTTCTGGTTTGCGGGGGATAGGTTTATACATGTTGTTTGGGTCTTCCCATGTGAGGGGAAGTTCTGTTTTGGCTTGTCCTTTCCAAGCGTCAATCCATTCTGGAGGGAGATAACCTGAGATGTTTTGGATGTTGTTCATTTCGAGCCAAATGAGTGCCCAAGCTCTTGGGACGACGCGCCAGTGGTCATAGCCACCACCACCGACAGCAATCCAGCGGCCTTCGCAATATTCGTTAGCGATTTCGCGAGCGAGCTTCGGTATTTCACGATAAAGATTCATCGTTGCGCAAAGGTGTGTAAGTGGGTCGTAATAATGTGCGTCAGCGCCATTTTGCGTTAAAATAATATCCGGTTTAAAGTAGGCGGCAACTTCTTTTACGACAGTTCGATATGAATCTAAAAACGATTCGTCTTCTGTAAAAGCATCGAGTGGAACGTTAAAAGAATAACTGTAGCCATTTCCTTGTCCGCGTTCATTTACAGCACCAGTTCCAGGGAATAAATAACGCCCAGTTTCATGTAGTGAAATGGTGCATACGTTAGGATCGTCGTAAAAAGACCACTGTACACCATCACCGTGATGAGCATCTGTATCAATATATAAAACACGTAAACCGTATTTTTTCTGAATATATTTCATGGCGATAGAACTATCGTTATAAATACAAAAGCCAGATGCCTTGCCGCGGAAGCCGTGATGTAAGCCGCCACCTAAATTAAGTGCGTGTTTTACATTCCCGGAAAGAACAGCATCGACAGCTGTTAACGTACCGCCAACGAGTAATGCACTTGCTTCGTGCATATTTGGAAACATCGGTGTATCTTCTGTTCCGAGTCCATATGTCATCGCGATTGATTTTTCTAACTTACCTTCTCCAGCACGTTTTACCGCATTTATGTACTCCTCTGTATGAACGTAGGCGATCTCTTCATCTGTAGCCATCCGTGGTGAGATGATTTGGGAAGGAGAGATGAAACCACCCTTTTGTAATAAATCATACGTAAGTGTGACGCGCAGTTGGTTAAAAGGATGATCAGGGCTAAACGAATAGCCCCGAAAGTCATCCGAATAAATAAACGCGCTACTCATGCTTGCATCCCCATAATATTTGGCCATAATACGCGGTAGCCTTCTGCTTCAAGTGCATCAATCACTTTTAGCGGATTCATCGTTTGAATGCGGAAAACGAGTACTTTATCATTCTCATCTTTTGCTGGATAGACGAGAACGCTCACGATATTGATTTGTAACTCACTAAAAATAGCAACGACTTTTCCGAGAATACCAGGTTCGTTTTTTACTTGAATTTCAATTTGTGAACTCGGTTGATGTGCTCCTGTTAATTTCACTAACGTGTGCAGCACAGTAGATTCAGAAATGATTCCAACTAGCTTTCCAGCCTTTGTAACAGGAAGACAGCCAATTTTATTTTCGAAAAATAAAGTGGCAATTTCCTCAACGAAATCGAGAGGATGGCAAGTCATAACAGGATGTTTCATAATAAGTTCAAGTGGTTGCTTCAGCATATCGAGTGAAACTTGTTCATCTAAAATAGACGGACTTGCATCTCTTACATCCCGATCAGAAATAATGCCTACGACATGATTATTTTGATCGACAATTGGAATGTGCCGAATGCCTTTCGTGCGTATCGTTCGGATTGCTGTTTCGATTGTATCGTTTGGGTGTAGTGTCACCACATCTTGATTCATAATTTCTTCTACAATCATTCCAGTTGCCCCCTTTATTAATACATAAAACGATTGTGAAAACGTAGACGATCAAATGCTTGAATAGAATCCGTATCAACGCGTTTACCGATGCGGACCATTAAACAGTTAGCAGGGTGCGAACAAATTTCAGGATCATCTGTAGCCATCCATTGTAAGCCACCAGCATTCATCATTTTTTCCATTACTTTTCGGTACTCCCAAACATTTAAGCCTGTTTGTTTTAAATCCCAGTGCCAATAATATTCAGTCGTCAATATAATGTAATCTTCCATATGGTCGTCCATCATTGAAACTTCTAATAAGTTCTTTCCGACAGCGCAACCGCGGAAGGCAGGGACAACTTCAATCGCCCCGAGTTCAATTAAGTTTTCTATCTTTCCTTCTGACCATCGTTCGAGTGGATCAGGATACAAGTATGTAACATATCCAACAATCGTTTGGTCATGTCTAGCAATAATGAGACGAGCTTCTGGTAGTTTAGAAATTTCGACAATTGCTTTATATTGCTGCTCGGCAGGACGAAACGCAATTAAGTCTGGATGAAATTCATACATTTCTAAGTTATGTGTAGAGACAGGACCTTCAATAATTAAAGTGCCTTTCGCTGTTTTTAAGTTTCTAGCATTATATATTTTTTTATGAATCAATGTATTGCTCACCACCTTGAGGGTTTGTGAATCTATTCATATCGTACTTTATAATATATGCGATGTGAATCGAAATTTGTCATTAAAAATTTGTCTAAAAATCAACAAATATACTGAAAATTTTAAATAATGTTATTATAATAGATAATAGAATACATAGGAGGGGGATGTAAAGTATGAAAGTAGAAACGCTTCCTGTCATTAAAGGAGAAAATAATTTGCCGAATTATGATGAGGCATACGCGAATTTTAACTGGGAAGAGGTTAATAAAAACTTTACTTGGAATGAGACAGGCCGAGTAAATATGGCGTATGAGGCAATTGACAAGCATGCGAAATCCGATCGTAAAAATAAAGTAGCCCTTTATTATCAAGATGGATCGCGAAAAGAGAAGTATACATTTAAGGAAATGAAGGATTTTTCTAATAAAGCAGGAAACGTCCTGAAAAATTATGGCGATGTAGAAAAAGGCGATCGCGTTTTTATTTTTATGCCGCGTTCTCCAGAATTATATTTCGCACTTCTTGGTGCAGTGAAATTAGGGGCAATCGTAGGTCCACTATTTGAAGCGTTTATGGAAGGCGCAGTTCGCGATCGTTTAGAAGATAGCGAAGCAAAGGTGTTAATTACAACGCCTGAATTGTTAGAGCGTGTACCATTAAATGATTTACCAGCCTTAAAAACAGTCTTCCTTGTTGGAGATAATGTAGAAGAAGGCGGCAAAACGGTAGCGTTTAATCCTTTATTTGAACAAGCTTCAAAGGAATTACATATTGAATGGTTAGGCCGTGAAGACGGTTTAATTCTACATTACACGTCTGGTTCTACTGGTAAGCCAAAAGGTGTGCTTCATGCGCAAAATGCAATGGTGCAGCACCATCAAACGGCGAAATGGGTATTAGATTTAAAAGAAGACGATGTATATTGGTGTACAGCTGACCCAGGCTGGGTAACTGGAACAGCTTACGGTATTTTCGCACCGTGGTTAGTTGGGGCATCAAATGTTGTTTTAGGTGGCCGCTTTAGTCCGGAAGCGTGGTATGAAGCGCTGCAAGATTACGGTGTAACAGTTTGGTACAGTGCGCCAACAGCGTTCCGTATGTTAATGGGAGCTGGACAAGACGCAATTAAAAAATATGATTTATCACAAGTTCGTCACGTATTAAGCGTTGGTGAACCGTTAAATCCAGAAGTAATTCGCTGGGGTATGAACGCATTTGGACTTCGTATTCATGATACGTGGTGGATGACAGAAACAGGTGGACAAGTTATTTGTAACTACCCTTGTATGGAAATCCGTCCAGGTTCAATGGGTAAACCAATTCCAGGTGTGAAAGCAGCGATTGTTGATAATGAAGGAAATGAAGTTCCTCCATACACAATGGGTAACTTAGCAATTGGTAAAGGTTGGCCAGCGATGATGCGTGGAATCTGGAATAACCAGCAAAAGTATGAATCTTACTTTATGCCGGGAGACTGGTATGTATCAGGTGATTCTGCTTATATGGATGAAGATGGATACTTCTGGTTCCAAGGGCGTATTGATGATGTAATTATGACGTCAGGTGAGCGCGTTGGTCCGTTTGAAGTAGAAAGTAAATTAATCGAGCATGCTGCTGTTGCAGAGGCTGGTGTAATTGGTATTCCTGATCCAGTGCGCGGCGAAATCATTAAAGCATTTATCGCGCTTCGGGCAGGATACGAACCATCTGATGAATTAAAAGAAGAGATTCGTCAATTTGTAAAAAAAGGACTAGCAGCTCATGCAGCGCCAAGACAAATTGAATTTAGAGATAAATTACCGAAAACGAGAAGTGGTAAAATTATGCGCCGCGTATTAAAAGCGTGGGAGTTAAACTTACCAACAGGTGACTTATCAACGATGGAAGATTAAGAGAGAAAGGTCTGAACAAGGAATATGTTCAGACCTTTCTCTTTTTATGATATCATAAACTTATACATACGAGTTAAAGGGGAGAAGGAAATGAAAACAGAAAAAGAAAAGATGATACAAGGGGAAATGTACATACCAGCTGATCCTGTTTTGGTGCAAGAGAGGGAGCAAGCTCGTATACTAACGAGAAAATTAAATGAAACACCAGAAGTACAATTAAAAGAGCGTAGCGAAATCGTAAAAGAATTATTCGGAACGACTGGAGATAACATTCATCTTGAATCTTCTTTTAGATGTGATTATGGCTATAACATTCACGTTGGCGAAAATTTTTACGCGAACTTTGACTGTACAATTTTAGATGTATGCCCGGTGACAATCGGAGTGAACTGTATGTTAGCTCCAGGTGTTCACATTTATACGGCAACACACCCGCTTGATCCGATAGAGCGCATAAGCGGATCAGAATACGGAAAACCAGTTACAATTGGTGATAACGTATGGATTGGCGGAAGAGCGGTTATTAATCCTGGTGTCACAATTGGAGACAACGCGGTAATCGCATCTGGCGCCGTCGTAACGAAAGATGTGCCGGACAATGTAGTAGTTGGTGGAAATCCTGCAAAGATTATTAAAAAAATAAAATAATATTTGAACGAAGTGCCTTCCTCGTCTGTATACATTTATGAAAGAATAGATGAGGGAGGCTTTTTTATGTCTAATAAATTACTTCTTACTTTTGCTTTACTTGGAATTATAGTCGTATTTTCTTGTGGCTTGCTATTACCGATGCCAATCGGATTTAAAGTATCAATGATTACAGCTGGGGTTATGATGATTGTTATGTTTTCAATCATTATCCCGTTTGATAGAAAACATATAGTACGGAAAAAAGGATATAAAATTGATTTTACAAAAACAAAAGTGTATTTTCGCTGGAATGTATTTGATACGATTTCGGCTTGTCTTGCAGTGTATGCATGTATATGTGTGCAAGCATTAAATATTTTAGTTTCAACGGGACAGACAATACAAAACCCGTATGTTCAATTTTTTACGAATCAATCCCAAGTATGGATTATCGTAGCAAGTTGCTATTTAATTTCCCGCATTTCATTAACGTTAAAAGGAATAAAGGAGATCAAAAATCATGGCGCAGATTGGGATTGAGGAAGAGCTCATGCTTGCGTATCAAAGTGGAGATAAACAGGCGGGAGAAAAACTATATGTTTTAATCAAACCAGCGCTATACACATTTTTATATCGATTTAACCGAGATGAACAATTAAGTATCGACCTTGTGCAAGATACGTTTTTGATGCTAGAGCGAAAGAAACATATGTATGAACCTGAAAAAGGAAAAATAAAAACGTATTTATTCCAAATTGGTTATCGCCTTATGATTAATAAATTAAATAGAAGAAAAAAGTGGCGTACGCTTTTGCCGTTTTTAGTGCCGATTCAGGAAAAAGAATTTTCTCACGAAGATCGGCTCACAGTAAGAGAGGCAATTTTGAAAGTTCCGGAAGAGCAGCGGGCTGTCCTTATTCTTTCTTATTATCATGATATGCAGCAAAAAGAGATTGCGGAGATATTAAATATTCCGATTGGAACAGTGAAGTCGAGACTCCATAACGGGATAAAGAAATTGAAACAATTGCTGGAGGTGGATGAAATTGAGCGAAAATCCCTTTAAGAATGAATATAAATTACAGCAACATTTAGATAGTGATCATGTAGAAATACCGGATTTTCCAAAAACGGTAAGTCGCTTCGACCGATTAATTGGATTTCTTGGTTCTCCAGCGAAAGATCCTGTGGAGGCGACGATTGGAAATGATTTATCGGTTGTGTTTCATGTATCGTTATTAGTTGGGGTTCCAATCCTTTCTCTTATTACGATACTCTTTGCGACGTTGTAAAGGATTGGAAAGAAGAGAAACCCGACCTCTATTTGACATGCCTATATAAATGATGGTATAAAGAAAAGTATATGAATAATTGAGCGTGGAAAGGGAGAAGTAGTGATCATTTCCCTGTTTTAGAGAGCTGATGGTCGGTGAAAATCAGCACATAGATGATCGCGAATTACGCCCCTAGAGCATCTTTTTTCGATTGAATTGTATTCAAAAGGGAAAAGACGGTGCTAAGCCGTTATATAAATAAGGTGGTAGGCTTTTTTGGCCTGCAACTAGGGTGGTAACGCGATAATCAAAATCGTCCCTTATTTGAAGGGGCGATTTTTTTATGTTTTCAACCTTCACGCCAGTAATGAACTTAAAGGAGAGTATGTAGGATATGGGTATTTTACAAGATCTTGAATTTCGCGGTTTAATTAATCAGCAAACAGATGCTGAGGGACTTGAGCAATTATTAGAAAAAGAAAGCGTTAAATTATACTGTGGTTTCGATCCGACAGCGGATAGCTTACACATCGGTCATATGTTACCAGTATTAATGTTACGTCGTTTCCAATTAGCTGGTCACCAACCAATCGCACTTGTTGGCGGTGGTACTGGTATGATCGGTGACCCAAGTGGTAAAAAAGCAGAGCGTACATTAAATACGAAAGATACAGTTGCTTACTACACAGAAAGCATTAAAAACCAACTTTCAAACTTCTTAGAGTTCGAAAACGTGGACAACCCAGCAACAATGGCTAATAACTATGATTGGCTTGGTAACTTAGATGTCATTTCATTCTTACGCGATATCGGTAAAAACTTCGGTTTAAACTATATGTTAGCAAAAGATACAGTAGCATCTCGTTTAGATACTGGTATTTCATTCACTGAGTTTAGTTATATGATTTTACAATCATACGACTTCTTAAACTTATACCAAAACCATAATTGCCGCTTGCAAATCGGTGGTAGTGACCAATGGGGTAACATTACAGCTGGTCTGGAATTAATCCGTAAATCAGAAGAAGATGCGAAAGCATTCGGTTTAACAATTCCACTAGTTACGAAATCTGACGGTACGAAGTTTGGTAAAACAGAAGGCGGCGCGATTTGGTTAGACCCAGAGAAAACAACTCCTTACGAGTTCTACCAATTCTGGATTAACACAGATGACCGCGACGTTGTTAAATACTTAAAATACTTCACATTCTTATCTCATGAAGAAATTCTTGAGCTTGAAAAGCAAGTAGCTGAAGCACCAGAAAAACGTGCAGCACAAAAAGCATTAGGTTCTGAAATGACTAAACTTGTTCACGGCGAAGAAGCATTAGAACAAGCAATTAAAATTTCAGCTGCATTATTCAGTGGTTCTGTAGCAGAACTGACTGCAAGCGAAATCGAGCAAGGATTCAAAGATGTACCATCTGTAGAACGTACTGCAGAAGATACAGTATTAATCGACTTACTTGTAGAAAGCAAAATCTCTCCATCAAAACGTCAAGCACGTGAAGATGTAACGAACGGCGCAATCTACGTAAACGGTGAGCGTACACAAGCATTAGACTACGTTGTAACAGAAAACGACCGTATCGAAGGTAAATTCACAATCATTCGCCGCGGTAAAAAGAAATATTTCTTAATTCGTTACTAATTAGAAACGAATATAAAACAAATAGTACCCCGGATTGTAGGCTGAAAAGTTTATGATTCGGGGTTTTTATGTATAAATTTAGATTGCCTTACGAGTTCTTGTAAATAGAATATGAAGAATTAATACGATCATATAAAGTAAGCTAATGAGCATAACAATAAATGCTGTTGGATAAAATTTTGCCGCATATATAAAGAAATCGATTTGATAAATATCTTCGTAATTTGAAACGGTGCCTTTAAAGTAATTTGTAAACTTAGCGCTATATTTCCATTCATCAGGATCATCTATTAAATTACTCCCCTGATACCAATTAATAAGCGCGGAAGCAATAAAGAACATACATGCACTACCCAATTGAACCATTTGGTTTATTGTCAAAATGAATCAACCTCCTATTTTATGGTTATTATAGCGTGCATTCGTATTCCTGTAACCTTTTTGTTGTAATCTCCTTTTCGAGTTCATATGGAAATCACATGTAAGCGGTATGATAAATGTATAACAACTAGAAAGGAGTGGTAAAACAAAATGTCACTAGAAGCACTCATTATTTTTTCTTTGCTAAACGCGGGTCAGCTTGCAGAGAATTCGAAGGTTGATATACATAAAGAGCAGAAAGATGCTTATGTATATGTTCAAAAAGAGGAAAATAAATAATTTTAATATATATAAATAAAAGCTACTCGAAGTAACTGTTTTGGTGTCTTCGGTAGCTTTTTTGTATGCATAGAATTCAAATTTAGTAAGTGGGCTATTTAATAGAGGGTTTGTAGAAGAAACAAGTATAATTAATGTGAACTGATAAATTGATAAAAATAAACCGTTATAAACAGGAGGATTTGTATGGAACATAGTGAGGCATCTCGAAGATTGTTACTTTCAGATTGCATGGATTCTATAATTACTATTCAAAAGTTAGGTAATAATGGTAGTTTAATATTTGAATTCCTTCCGTATATAGGCATTATTATTTCTGGAGTATTGGATTCCTTTGATGAGAATCAACAAGTAAGGTGGCATTCAGAAGAAATTCGTAAAATTATGAAGGTTAGGGCTGAAACAAAAGTCATAAATAAGGTCAATAAAACAGTTGAATCTGTATCTGAATCAATTTCATTATTTGACGATTATTTAACTAAGGATTATAACAGTTTTCAAAATATGTTTATCAATGTATTTGGACAAGATAATTTTGGGTGTTATAAATTTGAAAATGTATATGTAAGTAATACCTTTAGGGCAAACAAGATAGTAAATAATTTGATTCAGGAATTAGATAATGGTGAAGAACTCAAAGGTTTTGGTGAAATAATGACTCAAATTATTTGCACGTATTTGAGAGAGAATGGATTTACAATTCCAACAAATATTCCGATGGTAGAAATAAATATAAAGGATGAAGACTATAGATTTTCTTTGGAAGATAGGATGAAGTTATTTGGAAATGATGTAGACAATGATATTAATATTATTTTGTTTAATATTTTATGTGGCATAAATTATGTTCTGGCTATTTTACCACAAGTATTATCCAAAGAAACAAATCTTTATAAAAGGATAGTGTCTATCTGTTGTTATTCAAGTGTACAAGCGTTGGGTAAATTAATGAGAACAGATGAACAAAGTTCAAGATATTATGGCGCAGTTGAGAGAAAAGAAGAAATCACTATTATAATTGATTCAATAAATAAACTATATACATCTAGCTTACGAAATAATATTTTCCACTATGGCATAAGGGAAAATGATTTAAAGATGATTCGTAAGGAGATATCTTTTCTATTTGGATTAGTTGAAGAAAATATTGATATATCAGTATGTGAGTTTGTTCAAAATCAGGAAAAAATATTGTTAAGGGTACGAAAAATTATTACGGATTGGCTACAAATTAAATCAACAGAACATGTTTAAAAAAGATGATAAATTTTATATTTAGTTACGCTAAAGAAATGTGGCTTGTCAGTACCTTAAACTGTTGATAAAAGAGCAACTGTTTAAGGTACTATTTTTTATTATGAATAATAGGGATATAGTTAAAGCATCCAATATGGATGCTTTTTTGAGAAAATAATCTATGAATTTTTATTGTTTTTATTTTCAATATTGAACATGCTTATAAATCCTAAAAAGTTCTGAATTAAAATAGCTAAAAATGTTAAATCAAGAAATTTGCATGTATTAATATGAATTACTTGAATTGCTCTAGCTAATGTGTGTTCATTAAGTAATTTCACGTAGTTTTGGATGCTCTCTGAATTTATAGGTAATGCAAAATGGATGAGGAAACTAAAGTATGAAAATTCCCAAATGCTTGTTTCAAATAATTTATTATCATAAAAGCCGAATATAAAACTATAAATTATCCCGAAAATTATATCAGGTAATATTAATGTAGTAAAGAGAGCTATAAAAAGATGTATACCGAATCCAAATAGTTCAAATTTATTCTTAATACGCTGTGGTTTTTTAATATGTTTATAAAGATGAAATATTAACTCGAATAAAAAAAATAGGAATATAGAAACTGTATATAAGATTGTTAAATAAGATAGTTCTTTCATATACTTTAATGCTAAAAAGTATACAAAAGAAGTCTTTTGTTGAGATATTATCACCATAAAAGCGGAAAAAAATAATAGTGACAGCGTAAAAGCTAATAAACGATAAAATGGGATCATTGGTGTTGAATTCAGTTTAGCCATTATAAATCGTATAGTAATTCCATAATATGAAAGTAATATTGCGGCAAAGAAAAAGAAAATTCCACGGAATGTTGGAACTGTAAACCCAAAAACGGTCAAAGCAGGTAAAGAGAGCCCAATCAATGCGTGTACATAAACTTTAACAGGATATGTAGGATTATTCATATTATTCACCTCCTATCTAAGAGAATTATAGCAAAGAAACATAAAATTATAAATTTGTTTATATTAATACATTATTTTTAGTTGGAAAAAATCTTCCTTTCTAAAAATATGTTTGAATTTTATATGAGAAGTAAGGAGTATGCAAAAGGAGCTGTATGTAATGATAAGAGTTTTGAATTAAGTAACTATACTTTGAACATCTTTTATTGGACATAATGATCATTGTAAGTGTTGATATGTTACATGAATGAGAGGAATTTGAAAATTAATAGCAAGTCTTGGGAAAATAATGAAGATGATTGTAATATAAGAATTGAAATAGGAGTAATCGAATTTTGTCGTAAAATGTGTTTAGTTGCTGGGAATTTTTATGATAAAAATTTCGGAACAAGATATTTTTATCAATATTATTATTTCTGATGATTTATATAAGGTTTTGCGGCTTAATGATTCAAATTAAATTTGAGAAAATAATCGATAGGTAATTTAGAAAAAGTCATGTTTAATTAACTTGGCTTTTTCTAATTCATTGAAGATGTATATGTAAAATATATAGGGAAAGTAGCGTTTATCCACGATTATTTTATCCCTAAAATCCCTTATATATAAACGAAAAAAGCCAATCCAGAGGATTGGCTTTTTGTCATTAACGAGAGTAGAACTCTACGATTAATGCTTCGTTGATTTCAGCTGCTAACTCAGAACGCTCAGCGTGACGAGTGTAAGTAGCTTCTAATTTATCAGCATCGAAAGTTAAGTATTCTGGTACGAAATTGTTAACTTCGATCGCTTCTTTAACAACAACAAGGCTGTTAGATTTTTCGCGAACGCTGATTGTTTGACCAGGTTTTACACGGTAAGATGGGATATCTACGCGAGATCCATCAACTGTGATGTGGCCGTGGTTTACTAATTGGCGAGCTGCGCGACGAGTGCGAGCTAAGCCCATACGGTAAACTAAGTTGTCAAGACGAGCTTCAAGAAGGATCATGAAGTTTTCGCCGTGCTTACCAGGCATTTTACCTGCTTGGTCAAATGTGCGACGGAATTGACGCTCAGTCATGCCGTACATGTGACGAAGTTTTTGTTTCTCTTGTAATTGTAAACCGTATTCTGAAAGTTTCTTACGTTGGTTAGGACCGTGAGGACCTGGTGCGTAAGGGCGTTTTTCTAATTCTTTTCCTGTGCCGCTTAGAGAGATTCCAAGACGACGAGACAGTTTCCAAGCTGGACCTGTATAACGAGCCATAGTTGACTCCTCCTTTAAAAATGTTTTTATTTACGTAAAATAAAAACAGACGTAATCGATATTTACGGGCATTTTGTTTTCATGTACCTTCGCTCCAGCAGCAGGGAGTTACGAGATACACCTCCGTAGAGGAACAAAATACAAACGATAAACTCACATTACAAGGCTGCCTTTTTATTTTACACAAACGCTATTATATCTTTTACCCAGAGTTTCGTCAAGCAAGTACGTTTTTGTTTTATGCATATAAATTTTGGAAATGAACAAGAAGGAATTTAAAACGATATAAAAGAAGTGATAGAAACACAAATAAAACGCTTACATAAAATGTAGTAAAAAATGTTCATTAATTTTTTGTTGATGAATATGCGGCAGTAAAAACATAAAAGGGGATGTTTTTATGAAAAAGAAGCATATGGAGACAGCGTTAATTCATCACGGGTATACATCTGAGGAACATAAAGGAAGTTTAACACCACCTTTATTTCAAACGTCTACATTTACATTTGAGACTGCGCAGCAAGGAGAGGCGAGTTTTGCGGGAGTGGATCCGTCTTATATTTACTCAAGACTTGGAAATCCAACCGTAAAATTATTTGAAGAACGTATGGCTGTGTTAGAGGGAGGAGAAGAAGCTCTTGCTTTCGGATCCGGTATGGCAGCTATTTCCGCAACGTTAATTGGTTTTCTAAAAGCTGGAGATCATATTATTTGTTCAAATGGATTATATGGGTGCACGTACGGTTTTTTAGAAGTATTAGAAGAGAAATTTATGATTACGCATTCGTTTTGTGATATGGAGACAGAGGATGATGTCGAAAACAAAATCTGTCCAAATACAAAGGTTATTTTCGTTGAAACACCGATTAATCCAACGATGAAATTAATCGATTTAAAACAAGTGATTCGGGTTGCGAAGCGGAATGGCTTACTTGTCGTTGTTGATAATACGTTTTGTTCACCTTATTTACAAAGACCGCTTGAGCTTGGTTGTGACGTGGTTGTGCATAGTGCTACGAAATATATTGGCGGTCATGGCGATGTTGTGGCGGGTGTAACGATTTGTAAAACGAAAGCGTTAGCTGAGAAAATTCGCCCGATGCGAAAAGATATCGGTGGTATTATGGCGCCGTTTGATGCGTGGTTATTGTTACGCGGATTAAAGACGTTAGCGGTAAGAATGGATCGTCATTGTGATAATGCAGAACAGATTGTATCGTTCCTAAAAAATCATGATGCGGTAGAAGGTGTTTGGTATCCAGAAGGGGAGTTAGCATCTCGCCAAATGAAACGGGGCGGCGGTGTGATTTCTTTTTCAATTAAAGGCGGAAAAGAAGAGACGCAAGCGTTTATCAATGACCTTCACTTTATTACAATTGCGGTAAGTTTAGGGGATACAGAAACGTTAATTCAACATCCGGCAACGATGACGCACGCTGCGATTCCAGCTGAGTTAAGACAGGAAATGGGTATTTATGATAATTTAATACGTTTATCTGTTGGTTTAGAATCATGGGAAGATATCGTGTCTGATTTAGAGCAGGCGTTAAAGAAAATATCTACTGTTAGTAATCAATAAAAAAGAGCTAGCTATCGGTTTCGTACGTGATGTACGCAGTTGATAACTAGCTCTTTTCCTTTTACATATGTTTTAGGAGTGTTTCCACAAACTTTTCTAAATAGCGCTGATCTACTTCATCAAAACGATTTTTTTCAGGGCTATCAATATCAAGTACACCAATGACAGTTCCTTCTTTTACAATCGGTACAACGATCTCTGAATTCGAAGCACTATCGCAAGCGATATGTCCTGGGAATTGGTGAACGTCTGCTACAAGCTGCGTTGTTTTCGTTTCAGCTGCAACACCGCAAACGCCTCGTCCAAATGGAATGCGCACGCAAGCAGGCATTCCTTGGAAAGGTCCAAGAACAAGCTGATTTCCTTCTGTTACATAAAAGCCAACCCAATTCACACGATCAAAAAATTGGTTTAATAGTGCGGACGCATTTGATAAGTTTGCGACTACGTTTGATTCGCCAGTTAATAATGCATCCAGTTGTTTAATTACCATCTCATATTGCTCTTCACGAGATCCTGCATAACTTTCTTTAGTAAACATGGAAACAGCCCCTTTTTTATCGAGATGTGTAAAATATTAGCAAAATACGATGTATTTCACATGACTTTGTCGATAGAAAATTAAAGGAATTTGTCTTAAAAGTCAAGAAATTTACACTATAGCTGTTCAGTGAGAGGAAGTGAGCGCATGAAACAGACGAAACAAAAAGTAATTGATGCGGCAATATCGTTGTTTAACACGAAAGGTTATGATGGAACGTCGGTGCGAGACATTGCAAAGCGAGCGGATGTGAATGTAGCGAATATTTCATATTATTTTGCTGGAAAGCAAGGCCTATTAGAGCAGCTTATTACTGATTTTTTAGAAGGGTATATTCATGTGATTGAAACGTCCTTTGAACAGAGAGAGTATTTGTCGGCTAAAGATGTAATGGTGCAAATGGTGCGCGGGATTTTACGATATCAATTTGAAAATAGGGAACTGACACGTTTCTTCTACCGAGAGCTTTCACTGGATACGACATTAATTCGCGAAGTGATGACCATTTATTTTTCCAAAGAAAGATATTATATAGAGCAAATCATAAAGCAAGGACAAATGAAACGAGAGTTTAAGAAGGTATCTTTTACAATGTTTATGACGCAATTAAAAGGCATGATGAATATGCCGTTTTTATATCCGCAATATATATCAGAAGTGTTGCATTCTTTTCCGTCTGAGACATTTTTCATAGAAATGTACACGAAGGAAATTGAACAATGGATGGAACAAACATTATGTATAACGAATATGTATCAGGAATGGCCAAGAGCTGTTCATATGTGAAAAATCCCCACCTAACGAACTGAGGTGGGGATTTTTGTGCTTTCTTTTCTTTGCCATATATTGTTGCATATTAGCGCGATAATTGTTAAAGAGGCTCCGGAAATTTCGATTTTGTCGACTGTATAACCTCGAAAGATGGAACCGATAAGTGCAAGTACAGGAACTAAATTCATAAATAATATGCCGTTAATAGATGAAATATAGCGATTTCCTGTGTTCCAGCAAAATACAGCGATAACACCTGCAATAATCGACATATACAAGAGTTCAAAACGAACGTTCATAATTGTACGTAGTGAAGGTATAGTAATGACGTTTGTGTAAGTTAAAAAAGTGACGATAACGATGAGTGAAATTGAGCCGAATAAACAAGTTAACGTCGTATACCTGAGTGGTGACCAAGATTGAAAACGAGCACCGCCGTTCGTGTAAATGACCCAGCAAGTAACGCCGCATAGCATAAGTATATTTGTTGAGAGGTGACCGGCAGCTCCAAATAATAAGTGAATATTTCCTTTTGAAATGACAAGCATAACACCGAGCAATGCAACGAACATACAAAGGAATGTGTAGTTTTGTGGACGTTTATTTTTTGTTAGCCACTGCAATAATAAAGCGATGAGTGGCATAAGAGACTGGATCATCGAGGCATGGATGGCTCCAGAAGGTCCGGCAAGTTGTTGACCGTAAAAAACGAGAAAACCGTAT
This sequence comes from Bacillus cereus group sp. BfR-BA-01379, assembly GCF_022663605.1. Taxonomy (NCBI): domain Bacteria; kingdom Bacillati; phylum Bacillota; class Bacilli; order Caryophanales; family Bacillaceae; genus Bacillus; species Bacillus cereus group sp. BfR-BA-01379. The sequence goes on along the minus strand of NZ_JAKUFT010000004.1, from coordinate 97,962 downwards.
CCAGCGAAGCCGACCGTTCCGTAAAAGAATAACGAAAGTGTTCTTTTTTCTAAGTGGAGTGAAGTTTTTCCTTCAGTAATGAATAGCAAAATAAGAAAAATGATAGCTGCTGATCCGTACCGGATAGTTGTGAAGAAGAACGGATCGATAAACTGTAGGGCATTTGCCATGACAGGAAACATAAATCCCCAAGCCGTTACGGCAAGTAGGCATAGGAGGGATCCGAGTAGCATTTGTTTTTTGTTCAAGAGTTTCATTCCCCTTTATATTTCGTTATAGTAAGTTGATGAAATAAGTATAAAGAGTAATTGTTTATAGAAGGAAATATCGATTTTTTATGACAGTTATAACTTTTGGTTAGAGGTGTGTACGATGGATTTGGAGGCAGTACGATCGTTTATTGAAGTAAAGAATACGCGAAGTTTATCGAAGGCGAGTAAGCTTTTACATATTTCTCAACCGGCGCTTAGTAAGCAAATTCAAAGATTAGAAGCGGATTTAGAGGTTACTTTACTGAAGCGTTCCGCGCAAGGAGTGGAGTTAACAGCGGCTGGAGAGTTATTTATAACAAGAATGTTACCGATTTTGAAACACATATATGAAGTGAAAGCCGAAATGAAGAAATTTCAGGAGAAGCGGAAAATTTCTATGGGCATATTGCCAAGTTTAGCAGCTCATTACATATCAAAATGTAAAGATGTATTAGGTGACGGGTTCGAAGTAGAATGGAAAATTGAGCATACGAAAGTACTAATGGGACTCTTTAAAGAACGGAAGATTGAAGCGATGTTCGTCGATTCAGTAGTAGAAGGCGCTACGTGTATAAAAGAAATGCGAGAAGAAAAAATTGTTTGTGTCGTTTCAAATGATCACCTTTATAAAGAGAAAACAGTGATCCGAATGGAAGATTTGCAAAATGAAAAGTTAATCGTATATCCAGAAATCTGTGATGTAAGGAAAATGATTACGAATATGTTTCAGGGGATAGGTGCGAAACCAATCATTGCATTTGAAACTTCTTATGCAGAACCGATGCTTGCGATGGTCGGGGCTGGACTTGGTATTACGTTACTTCCAGAAATGTCAGTAAAGCAAGCGGTAAAGCAAGGGAATGTGCATGCGATTTCTATTGAACCACCACTTGCACGCAAAATTTATTTCGTATCCCATATGGAAGAGAACCCGTTATTGCAATCATTTGATGATGGAAGCTAATCGAAACAGAAGATTGAGAAAGATTACAATTGCATTGAAAGAAACATGAAATTTTAAAAAAAACTAGGTCAAAAACAAGCCATTACATGGTATGATTAGTACATTGTTAGTTGTTAAATATAGGGGAATTCCCTTTTTATACATAATGCCTTCCATTTCATAAACGGAACGGACAAAAAAAGAGATATAACTAGGAGGCTTTTTTGCATGGATTCTATCCTGACGATCGTTATCATTGTAGTAAGCTCTATTCTAGTGCTGCTCATGATAGAGCTTGTGATAAGAAATCGTTCATATAAAGATATTGAAGCACTTGAACAGTGGAAACAAGAGATAAAAGATAAACCTGTGGCAGACGAACTAAAACGGGTGAAAGATTTAAACATGACGGGTCAAACAGAAGAACTGTTTGGTAAATGGCGTGAAGAATGGGATGAGATTGTATCAACAACCCTTCCGAAAGCAGACAAAGATTTAGCGCAAGCGCGAAAATTCGCCTCGCAATTCTCCTTCCGAAAAGCAAAGCATGCGATGAATGAATCCATAAGTGGTTTAGATGACGCTGATAATCGTATTACAGACATTTTAAATGAATTACAGCAATTGTTAGAAAGCCATGAAAAAAATAGCTCGGAAATTGAAGAGTTACGTGATACATATCGTAGTATGAAGAAGAGTGTTCTTGCTCATAGACATATGTATGGAGCAGCAGAGCAGAAAATCGAAGAGATGCTAGACGCTGAATCTAATAAATTTAAAAGCTTTGAAGAGGCAACAGATAATGGTGACTATTTAAAAGCGAGAGAAATTGTTATTAGTTTAGAAGAAGGTTTGGCAAGCTTAGAAATCATTATTCACCAAATTCCAGATTTATTGGTAGAGTGTCAAGCGACGTTACCAGTTCAGCTGGAAGATTTATTACACGGACATAATGATATGGTAAGACAAGGTTATGTATTAGAGTATTTGGAAGTCCCTAAAGAAGTTCGTGATATGACGACACAACTACACACATGTTTAATGGATATACAGGAGCTTCATATAACGGAAGCAGCCGAAAAAGTAGAAAACTTAAAAACGCGTTTAGATGGCTTCTATGATCAATTGGAACAAGAAGTACATGCGAGACATTATGTGGAGCAAAAAACACTTTCTGTTTATGAAGACTTAGAAGAAATTCGCGCTGAAACGATTGAAACAAAAGCAGAAACACAACTTGTAAAACAAAGTTATCAGCTACAAGATAAGGACATTGAGTCTCAAAAAGTAATTGAAAAGCAAATGCATATTTTAACGAAACGTTTTGAAATGCTGCAATTACGTGTTGCGGAACAAGATATTGCCTTCTCTATTATTCGTGAGGAACTAGAAGAGGTTTATGAGCAATGTGAAACGTTAAAAGTACTTCATGCAGAATATAAAGAAATGCTGCAAACGATGCGTAAAGAGGAATTTGAAGCGCGTGAGAAGTTGCAAGAAATGCGAAATATCATTTTTGAAACGAAACGTTTTATGCAAAAGTCGAATTTGCCAGGTCTTCCAGAAAGCATTATGGAAGATTTAAAAAGAGGACAAATGGCAATGCAAGCTGTATATGAACAGTTAGAAGTAAAACCGTTAAATATGAACGCTGTAAATAGCAGTTTAGAAGAAGCGTACACAACTGTTAATGGTGTAGCTGAAATGACAGAAGAGTTAATTGGACAAGCGTATTTAGTTGAAAAATTAATTCAATACGGTAATCGTTACCGCAGTCATGATGAGAACCTTGCAGAGAGCTTAAATTATGCGGAGAAATTATTCCGTGAATATCAATACGATGCAGCTTTAGAACAAGCGGCTTCTGTACTAGAGCAACTTGAACCTGGCGTTGTTCAAAAAATAGCTGAATATGTAGACAATGAACAAACCCTTTCATAAGGGTTTGTTTTTTTGTGTAATTTTGGGGACGATGTTGCTATAATGAATAGCGGAATACAGTAAGGTTATTCGTTTTAAGGTAAAGTGAAAGGGGATCCTCACTAGTTATCGGCCTTCACAATCGGGATAAAATGGAACCTTTGAGTAGTCTTAGCGTAATTACACGTATTTGTGATATGATTATATGATGTGATAGCGCTGAAAGGGGAAGAACGATGATCTATTTTGATAATAGTGCGACGACGAAGCCATATCCAGAAGCCCTTCAATCGTACGTAACGGTTGCTGGAAAATATTTTGGAAACCCTTCTTCTATTCATTCGCTTGGAGGAGAGGCAGAGCGTCTATTAACACAATCAAGAACGATTGCAGCGCAGCTTCTTCACGTTAAACCTTCTGAGATTATTTTCACATCAGGTGGAACGGAAGGGAATAACCTTGCGATTAAAGGAATAGCGATGAGGAATCGTTCGCGCGGTAAACATATCATTACAACAAATATTGAACACGCGTCTGTGTTTGAAGCATATAAACAATTAGAAGATCTCGGTTTTGATGTAACATATTTACCGGTTAATGAACATGGTGTTGTATCGGTAGAAGATGTAAATCGGGCCCTTCGTGAAGATACAATTCTTGTGTCAATTATTCACGTGAACAACGAGACTGGAGTAATTCAGCCTGTTGCTGAAATTGGAACGTTATTATCGAATTATCCGAAAATAAGATTCCATGTGGACCATGTGCAAGGGATAGGAAAAGTACCGCTTGATTTATATGCTTCTCATATTGATCTTTGCTCAATATCTGGACATAAATTCCACAGTGTAAAAGGAACGGGTCTTCTTTATGTGCGTGATGGCGTAAGGTTAGATCCAATTTTATCAGGTGGTCAACAAGAGCTTAAGTATCGCTCTGGTACAGAAAATTTACCTGGCATTGTAGCGATGGTGAAAGCACTTCGCATGACAATGGAACAAGTGAAAGAAAAGATAGCTCATTTGCACAATTTACAAACAGAGCTTGTCCGTTTCTTTAAAGAGATGGAAGATGTAACGATCAATACGTCGCTTGCCTATGCAGCACCGCACATTTTAAATGTATCATTTGTTGGTTTAAAACCAGAAGTGGTCGTTCATGCTTTAGAAGAGCACGGTGTATATGTATCGACGAAGTCTGCTTGTTCTTCAAAAGCAAATGAAGTGAGCAGAGTGTTAGTGTCAATGGGAGTACCGCATGCCGCTGCTGCAAGTGCTATTCGCATTAGTTTGGCACCAGAAAACACGATGGAAGAAGTAAAACAATTTGAAGGTATTGTGAAAGAGACGATGCCAAAATTATATGAAGTGATGAGGTAAAGAAATATGATGACATATGAGTATATTTTAGTTCGTTATGGAGAGATGACGACTAAAGGTAAGAACCGTTCTAAATTTGTAAGCACATTAAAAGATAACGTAAAGTTCAAACTGAAAAAGTTCCCAAATATTAAAATCGATGCAACACATGATCGTATGTACATCCAATTAAATGGTGAAGACCATGAAGCAATTTCTGAAAGATTGAAAGATGTATTTGGTATTCATAAGTTTAACTTAGCGATGAAAGTACCATCAGAATTAGAAGATATTAAAAAAGGTGCATTAGCAGCTTTCTTACAAGTAAAAGGCGATGTGAAAACATTTAAAATTACAGTGCACCGTTCTGATAAGCGCTTCCCAATGAAAACGATGGAGTTACTTCCAGAAATCGGTGGGCACATTTTAGAAAATACAGAGGATATCACAGTAGATGTTCATAATCCAGATGTGAATGTACGTATAGAAATTCGCAGTGGTTACAGCTATATTATGTGTGGTGAGCATATGGGAGCTGGCGGTTTACCAGTTGGCGTTGGCGGAAAAGTAATGGTACTTCTTTCTGGTGGTATCGATAGCCCAGTAGCAACGTACTTAACGATGAAACGCGGCGTGTCTGTGGAAGCAGTTCACTTCCATAGCCCACCTTTCACAAGCGAGCGTGCAAAACAAAAAGTAATCGATTTAGCACAAGAGTTAACGAAGTACTGTAAACGTGTAACACTTCACCTTGTTCCATTTACAGACGTGCAAAAAACGATTAATAAAGAAATTCCATCTAGCTATTCAATGACAGTTATGCGCCGTATGATGATGCGTATTACAGAGCGTATCGCAGAAGAGCGTAATGCACTTGCAATCACGACGGGTGAAAGCCTTGGACAAGTAGCAAGCCAAACATTAGATAGTATGCATACAATTAACGAAGTAACAAACTATCCAGTTATTCGTCCACTTATTACGATGGATAAATTAGAAATTATTAAAATCGCTGAAGAAATCGGCACATATGATATTTCAATTCGTCCGTACGAAGATTGCTGTACAGTATTCACACCAGCAAGCCCAGCGACGAAGCCGAAGCGTGAAAAAGCGAATCGTTTTGAAGCAAAATACGATTTCACACCATTAATCGATGAAGCTGTAGCGAACAAAGAAACAATGGTATTACAAACGGTAGAAGTAGTGGCGGAAGAAGAAAAATTCGAAGAACTTTTCTAAAACCATAAATTACCATATCTAAAACATGTATGAAGTCATGTTGTTTATCACACTCTATACTCACAAGGAGGTGATACAACATGGCAAGCAACAATAAATTAGCAGTATCTGGTGCTCAAGCAGCATTAGATCAAATGAAATACGAAATCGCTCAAGAGTTTGGTGTTCAACTTGGAGCTGATGCAACATCTCGCGCTAACGGTTCTGTTGGTGGCGAAATCACTAAACGTCTAGTTTCACTAGCTGAGCAACAATTAGGCGGTTTCCAAAAATAATCCCATATATGATGGCTTAGAAAGAGCGGGTTCTCCCGCTCTTTCTTTTTGTTGTTTGCACCGTTATACATTTATCCCGCTTTAATGGGCAGTAAGACCCCCACCTCAAAATTCAGCGAAAGCAAAGAAGTTAGGTGGGGGATCAACTGCCCATAAAAGTCCGATTGGTGAGGGCTAATAATCAGTGGGGGATGAAGAAAACCCCCACTGATTAAAGTTTCACTTTATTTCGACATAGACATAAAAAATTTGTCAAAAGAAGAGGGTTCAAAATTAACTGAAAATTCTTTATTATATAAGGGAGGCATAGAAATGGAGGAGGATATTGTATGAAGAGAGAAGAATTGTTGGCGCCGCCGTCTTATAATTTAGTTTCTGAAATAGAGAAATATACAGGTGATAAAGAGAAGCTTGCTTTAATTTGGCAAGATGATAAAGGAAATAGACGAGAAGTTACATACACTGAGTTAATGCAAGGTGCGAATAAAATTGGAAACGCTTTTATAAAGAGTGGTCTACAAAAAGGGGACAAGCTTCTTATCATGATGCCGCGTTTAATTGAAGCGTACATGACGTATATCGCTGCAATTAAAGCAGGATTTGTCGTAATTCCAAGTTCGGAAATGTTACGTAAAAAAGATATTGAATATCGAATCGAGCACGGGGAAGTAAAAGGGATTGTAAGTTATGAGCCGTACATTGGCCAGTTTGATGATATAGAAGCGATGGAGTCTCTTCAAAAATTCGTTCTGAGCGAGCAGTCAGTAGATGGATGGATTAATTTAAAAACAGCGTTAGAAACAGAAAGTGACCTGTTAGAAATGGCGAAGACAGATAAAGAAGATATGGTCTTTTTATCTTACACGTCAGGAACGACAGGAAATCCAAAAGGTGTTGTTCATACGCATGCGTGGGCATACGCTCATTTACGTACGAGCGCTCCAAATTGGCTCGGAATTGAAGAGAATGATGTTGTGTGGGCAACAGCTAGTCCAGGCTGGCAAAAATGGATTTGGAGTCCGTTTGTAGCAACTCTCGGATCAGGAGCAACAGGATTTGTATATCACGGTAAGTTTGAACCAAAAACGTATTTAAATTTATTAGGTGAGAATAAGGTGAATGTGCTTTGTTGTACGCCAACTGAGTATAGATTAATGGCAAAAGTAGAAGACTTAAGCCAGTACAATTTAGAAGCGTTACATAGCGCTGTATCGGCAGGTGAGCCGTTAAATAGAGAAGTCATTGAAACATTCCAAAAGCACTTTAATATTACAGTGAGAGACGGCTATGGGCAAACGGAAAATACATTGCTTGTTGGTGTAATGAAAGGGATGGATATTAGACCAGGATCAATGGGAAAACCAACGCCAGGCAACCACGTTGATATTGTAGATGAGGAAGGTATTCCGGTACAGGTAGGAGAAGTTGGTGATATTGCAGTTCACATTGAAACACCAGCCCTCTTTAAACAATATTATAAAGACGATGAGCGCACAGCGATGCAATTCCGCGGTGATTATTATATTACTGGTGATAAAGCGAAGAAAGATGAAGACGGCTATTTCTGGTTTGAAGGGCGCGGTGATGATATTATTATTAGCTCTGGTTATACAATCGGACCGTTTGAAGTAGAAGATGCACTTGTAAAACATCCTTACGTAAGAGAGTGCGCAGTTGTTGCAAGTCCTGATGAAATTCGCGGAAGTGTCGTGAAGGCATTTATCGTATTAAGAGAGAATATAGACAAAAACGAAGAAACATTAATTCCAGCACTCCAACAACACGTCAAAGAACTCACTGCACCATATAAATACCCTCGCAAAATTGAATTTGTAGATGAACTACCAAAAACGATTTCCGGAAAAATTCGCCGTATTGAACTTAGAAAACAAGAGATGGAGATTCCATCAAAATAATTTCGAAAATAGTTGAATGAACTGTAAACCGTATGGTATTATAAAAACGAACATAAGTTCGTTTTTATAAATTAAAAAAAGAGGTGTCCGTATGATTTTAGGTATTAATCCGTACTTAGTTTTAGATGGTAGTGGGCAAGAAGCTGTACAGTTTTATAAAGAGGCGTTAGATGCAAAAGTAGAAGTCATGCAAACATTTGGTGACATGCCTGAAAATCCAGAATATCCGATTCCAGCTGAAGCGAAAGAGCGCGTTTTACATGCTACTTTAAAAGTTGGTAATACGGACCTTATGATTTCTGATACATTCCCAGGTCAAGGGCATGCAATCGGATCTCAAGTAACAATTGCAATTCAAATTAGTGATGCAGAAAAAGCGAAAGAAGTATTCGAAAAGTTACAAGAAGGTGGAGAAGTTATTATGCCACTTCAAGAAACGTTCTGGAGCCCAGCATACGGACAACTAAAAGATAAATTTAGCATTGAATGGCAAATTACAACGTCTACTACTGAGCAAAAGTAATTTTTAGAAAAGCACCATGTTTTGAAATGGTGCTTTTTTTTATACAATAAAAACAAAGGAGATGGGATATATGGGAGAAATTTGGTATGGCGGCACCATTTATACGATGAGAGAAGAGAATGAAAAAGTAGATGCTGTTTATGTTGAAAACGGTATGATCGTTGATGTCGGAAGTAAAGAAGAGTTAGGAGACCGATATGCTACGGTTAAATTGCATGATTTAGAAGGTAAAACGATGATTCCAGGTCTCGTTGATAGTCATATGCATCTTATTGGGCATGGAGAGAGGTTACTCCGTCTAGATTTATCAAACTGCACATCTTATAGCGAAGTGCTGACTCTCGTGCGGAAGCGAGTGGAAGAAGCTCCAAAGGGCTCTTGGGTTATTGGAGAAGGATGGAATGAAAATAACTTTATAGATACGAAAGATGTTCATGTGAAAGATTTAGATGAAATTTCGAAAGAACACCCCATTTTATTAAAGCGTGTTTGTCGTCACGTGACGTGGGTGAATTCATACATACTGCAAGAAGCGAACATAACAGAAGCGACGCAAGACCCGAAAGGCGGAAAAATTGGCCGTGATGCGTCAAATAATTTAACAGGACTTTTATATGAACAAGGGCAAGAGTTAATTAAACATGTTCAGCCAGAAATTGATGAAGCTTATTTACAAAGCGCTTTGCAAACAGCGATTAAAGACTGCTGGCAATATGGTCTGGTTGGTGGGCATACGGAAGATTTAAATTATTACGGTGGTTTTAGAAAAACGCACAATGCGTTTTCTCATGTTACAAAGGAAATGCCATTTAAAGCACATTTACTCGTTCACCATGAAGTAGCGCATGAACGAAAAGAATATGAAAATGAGCATTATATTGAATTTGGGGCGATGAAAATTTTTTCTGATGGTTCTTTTGGCGGAAGAACAGCTTTATTAAGTGAACCGTATGAAGATGCGCAGGAAACAAATGGAGTTGCGATCTTCTCACGCAAAGAGCTTGCGGAGTTAGTGAAAAAAGCACGAGATTTACATATGCCAGTAGCGATTCATACAATCGGTGACTTATCGCTAGAATATGTCATTGATGCACTTGAATTATATCCACCAGCAGAAGGATTACGTGACCGTATTATTCATTGTCAGCTCGCTCGTGAAGAGTTGATTGAGAGAATGAAAAACTTACAAGCCATTATTGATATACAACCAGTTTTTGTTTCATCAGATTTCCCATCAGTCATTGAAAAACTAGGCGAGCATCGTCTTCGTTATGCGTACGCTTGGAAGACGTTATTGGAAGCAGGATTACACTGCAATGGTGGATCTGACGCGCCAATTGAACAAGTGAATCCATTTTTAGGCATATATAGCGCTGTTACACGCAGAAGTTTTATTGACGGTGTATGTTATATGTCAGAAGAGAGATTAACGGTATATGAGGCTGTCTCTTTATTTACAACAGGAAGTGCCTATGCAATCGGAAAAGAAGCGAAGCGAGGACAAATTGCAAAAGGATATGAAGCAGATTTTACGATAGTAGATCGCAATATTTTTGAAATAGAGGCTGAAGAAATAAAAGAAGTACAAGCAGAAATGACCGTAATTGATGGGAAGATTGTGTATAGGAAAGACGTGTGAAATTATATCGAATTACCGACAAAATCTACCAATATTGACCGATAGCGAGAGAAATAAAAAACCGCCGCATTATCATAATGCGGCGGTTTTTTTCATGCTATAAAAACGTTCTCTGTACTTTTTCCCAGAAGGAATTGTTTTTTAATTTAACTGTTTTAATTTGTTTATCGCTTAAGCGTACAACAGCTTTTTCTACTTGTTTAATGCTAAGCGCTTCATTATCCATACCGATAACAGGATAATCGTTACCGTCTGGTCTTAGTTTTAAAGTTAATGTACGTTCGTGATTTAAAATGAACGGTGAACCGAGTGTACGGTAAGTGTTGTTATTTAAAGATGCTAGTTCGCTTACTTGGAAACATGGGATAAGCGGATCAACAACTGCACCATGCAATGATTTGTTGTAAGCTGTACTTCCTGTTGGGGTAGAAACTACTAAACCGTCCCCTCTAAATGTTTCGAAGTATAAATCATCAACGTGAACATCTACAACAAATGTTTTAATAATGCTAGAACGTAATGAGAACTCATTTAAACAATAGAAAGATGTACCGTGATCTACATCTACCTGAATTGTTGGATATTTGCGCACTTCAATTTCGTTTTTTGTAATTTCTTGAAGGGCTGTATCGATGTGATCAATGTGGAAATCACAGTAGAACGAAATTTCATCTTTCGTAGAAATCCCTGCGTATAAGCAATCTTCTCTAAAACCAGTTTTACGAACGGCTTGTAAGAAGGTTGCATCATCTCCAACACTGACGATAGCGTTTGCATTTTTTGGATGATCTAATATGGTAAATCCATTCTCTTCTAAAATACGATAGATTGGGTTCATTTTTTCAACGAGCGTTGCTTTGTCATCACCATAAAAGAAAAATAAATTGCGACGATCTGCCATTATGTATCCCTCCACTGCAGTTAAATTTTCTGTTTTTCGTGCTACATATCATTAGAGTCCGTTCTCGATGATATGTTCAAATAATATATTTCGATATAAAATGTCAAAATCCCTTTTTATTTTTAGAAAAATTTTTATATTCAATCTTATGGAATTCTGTTTAATGATGAATAAACTTGTCGATAATGGGTACGGAGTGAAAGGATGATACGTATGCAGTGGTTCGTAATTGGAATAATAATTCTTCTCCTTTTTATTTTGCTTATACTATTGTCGAAAATAAAGCTTAAAGTGACATTTTTATATTCAGAAATGGAAAAGCAATGTTTGTTTCAAGTGAAAATATGGATGATTCGATATACATTCGATGTACTGGAAAGAATTGAAAAGCAACAGAAGAAGACAGGACAAAAGATCGAGAAAGCTGAAGAGGACGGCGGATTAGATAATAAAATTATAGCGCAACTTGATAGTATGGGGGAGCTGATAAAAAAGCTGCAAGAAGTTCATACTATTGTTAAAGATTTTCTCAAACGAGTGAAAATCAATGGTTGGAGATGGCATACGCAAATTGGTGCAGGTGATGCAGCTAGTACTGGAATTGTCACTGGATATGCATGGGGGACAAAAGGAATGGCTGCTGGAGTTGTAGGACAATATATGCATATTGTCGATGTACCTGAATTTGAAATTACGCCTGTTTTTCAAGGGAAAGGATTTGCGTCAAGATGTGAGTTAACAGCATCCTTTCGTATATTCCGTACTGTAAAAACAGCGGTGAAATTGCTCATGTTTATGAGAAAGCAAAAATCTGGTGTGACAGAAAAATCTGTTCAAGCATAGGGGGGATATAGAATGGACCATCCAATTCAAGGTTTAATGACAACCGCAATGCAGCATTTAAAACAAATGACTGATGTAAATACAATTGTTGGTGATCCGATTAAAGCGGCAGATGGAAGTGTAATTCTTACCGTTTCGAAAGTTAGTTTCGGCTTTGCCGCTGGTGGAAGTGAATTTGGTAAAGAACAAGCAGGCCGTCATCCATTTGGTGGGGGAAGTGGAGGAGGAGTTTCTATTAATCCTGTTGCTTTTCTTGTTATAAATGGAGACGGTGTAAAAGTATTGCATTTAGATAAGCAAACACACGTCATCGATAAAATAATTGAATTAGCGCCACAAGCTGTTGATAAAGTGAAGGAAATGATGGATAAACGAAAAGAAGACGATCCTGAATTTCAAATTTAACAAATAAAGAAGCTGATCAATGGATTGGCTTCTTTAATTTTTTTGTAAATAAAGCGATTTTATTTGCATTATCGATAGGGACAAACTATCATTTACATTGTACATATTTTGTTTAAATAAGGGAGGATTTTCAAGTGGCAAACGTAACTTTTAAAGGTAATCCAATGACTTTAGTTGGAACAGAAGTTAAAGTTGGCGATCAAGCGCCAAACTTCCAAGTATTAGCAAACGACTTATCTCCAGTAAGTTTAGAAACATACAAAGGCGAAGTAAAATTAATTAGTGTTGTACCTTCAATCGACACAGGTGTGTGTGATGCACAAACACGTCGTTTTAACCAAGATGCAGCAGGTATTGAAAACGCGAAAGTATTAACAATTAGCGCTGACTTACCATTCGCTCAAAAACGCTGGTGTGCAGCAAACGGTTTAGAAAATGTTGTAACACTTTCTGACCACCGTGACCTTTCATTCGGTGAAGCTTACGGCTTAGTAATGAAAGAGCTTCGTTTACTTGCTCGTGCAGTATTCGTAGTAGATAGCAACGACAAAGTAGTTTACGCAGAGTACGTAAGCGAAGGTACAAGCCATCCAAACTATGAAGCAGCATTAGAAGCAGCTAAATCTGCAAAATAATGTGAAGGAAATGACCTCTTATAAAGAGGTCGTTTTTTCTCATATATTGCTGCATAACGGTACCAATATATGAGAAAAAACGTTATATCGCATATAACTGAAAGGGGAGCTCTTTGCAGGAGGTCGCTTTTTCTTTTTGGAAAAAAACACTTTGTGGTATGATATAAGTTATGTGTAAAAGAGAGAAGGAGGAATGTACGTGAGTCAGACAGTAGAAACATTATTTTCTATTTTTGATTCTTCTGCGGTAGTTTTACGTAAAGAATTAGATGTAACATATTTAGAGGCGCTTGTAGAAACAGGTGATAACTTGTTTGAAGGAGCAATTTTACAAGAGGAATTATCTGAGTCAGCAATTGAAAGGCTGAATCGTGAATATAGTACGTTTAATGAAGAAACATATAAAGGTGAAGAAATTCGTAAAGCATTTCAGTTAGCCATTTTAAAAGGAATGAAAGAAGGCGTACAAGCGAATCACGAAATGACGCCTGATGCAGTTGGCATGTTCATGAGCTACTTATTCCATAAATTTATGCAAGGTCAAAACGAAATTACTGTGTTAGACCCTGCGATTGGAACAGGTAACTTAATGACTACAGTGTTTAATAGCGCCAAAGAAGGACTAGCAATGAGTGGATTTGGTGTAGAAGTGGATGAAGTGCTAATTAAACTTGCTTTAGTAAATGCGAATTTACAAAAGCATGCAATCGAATTCTTCCATCAAGATGGACTAGCGCCACTTTATATCGATCCGGTTGATGCAGTCGTTTCAGACTTACCGATTGGTTACTATCCAAATGAAATCGGTGCAAGTGAATATAAGTTAAAAGCAGATGAAGGAATGTCGTATGCACATCACCTATTTATTGAACAAAGTGTGAAACATACGAAAGAAGGCGGGTACTTATTCTTCCTAGTGCCAAACTTCATCTTTGAAAGTGATCAAGCACCAAAATTACATGCATTTATTAAAGAAACATGTTTTATTCAGGGGTTATTACAGCTACCTGTTTCCATGTTTAAAAACGAGAAAAATGCAAAAAGTATATTTGTTCTTCAAAAGAAAGGCCCTAGTGTAACGATGCCAAAACAGGCGTTATTAGTGGAGTTACCTAAATTCTCCAACATGAAGGCGATGGAGAACATTATGGATCAGTTAAATACTTGGTTTGCAACGCATAAATAAGGCTAGGTATATGTAACAGGGTAAGTAATTCATGTAGTACAGTTTTATATGATATGTCATATTTTTAAATATATACTAGATTTAACTGAATTTTTTTGAAATCTGTAATATATATTTTTTCTTGGTGTTACAATTTTTTCACTTGAAATATATGTCGGACGATGTTTAAATTAAAATCGTGAGTATAAAATTTGCTAATGATGAAACGTTTTCATATGAAGTGAATTTAATTAGATAAAATCGAGCGGTTTGTGGAAACATCCACACAACTACCAAGAGAAAAAGGGGCGAAAGACTAGATGTCAAAAATCATCGCGATTAACGCAGGAAGCTCTTCCTTAAAATTCCAATTATTTGAAATGCCAAGTGAAACAGTATTAACAAAAGGTTTAGTAGAACGTATCGGTTTAGAAGATAGTATCTTCACTATTACTGTAGATGGCGAAAAACAAAAAGAAATTACAAACATTCCAGATCACGCAGTAGCAGTTAATATGCTTCTTAAAAAATTAACTGAAAACGGAATCGTTAAGTCTCTAGATGAGATTGGCGGTATCGGTCACCGTGTTGTTCACGGCGGCGAAAAATTTGCTGATTCTGTTTTAATTACTGATGAAGTATTAGCTGATATCGAAGAATTAAGCGATTTAGCACCACTTCATAACCCAGCAAACCTTGTTGGTATTAAAGCATTCCAAGAAGTATTACCAAACGTACCAGCAGTAGCAGTATTCGATACAGCATTCCACCAAACAATGCCGGAATCTGCATTCCTATACAGCTTACCATATGAGTACTATGAAAAATTCGGCATCCGTAAATACGGTTTCCACGGAACTTCTCATAAATACGTAACTGAGCGTGCGGCTGAATTATTAGGTCGTCCACTTGAAAGCTTAAGCTTACTTTCTTGTCACTTAGGTAACGGTGCAAGTATCGCAGCAGTAGAAGGCGGTAAATCTATCGATACTTCTATGGGCTTCACTCCACTTGCTGGTGTAACAATGGGTACACGTTCTGGTAACCTTGACCCTGCGTTAATTCCATACATCATGGAAAAAACAGGCCAAACAGTAGAAGAAGTAGTTAACGTATTAAACAAGAAGAGTGGTATGCTAGGTCTTACTGGGTACTCTAGTGACCTACGTGACATCATTGCGAAAGAAGAAGAAGGCGACCACCGTGCGAAAGTAGCACTTGATGTATTCGTAAGCCGTATCCACAAATACATCGGTTCTTACACTGCTCGTATGAAAGGTGTAGACGCAATCATCTTTACAGCTGGTGTAGGTGAAAACAGTGCAATTATTCGTGAGCGCGTATTAGAAGGCCTTGAGTACATGGGCGTATACTTCGACGTAAAACGTAATAACGTATTTGGTGAAGAAGCATTCATCAGCTTCCCACACTCTCCAGTAAAAATTATCGTAATTCCAACTGACGAAGAAGTTATGATCGCTCGTGACGTACTACGTCTTGGAGATATTGGTTAATATACTATATAAAAAAAGACGAGATCCTATAGGGTTTCGTCTTTTTTCTTTTGGATATAGTTTAAAATTCCATCTGGATATAGTACTTTTTCCTTCTGAATGAAAGCTGTAATGGGCATCCATTTCGCATACGATACTGTTTGCTCATCTTGTATATTCATTATTTCCATTTCATATAGTGATGTGCCTAGTAAACGTAAAGAATATAGCTGAATGATTTCATGACCAATTTCTCCATCAAGATGAAAGATGTTTTCTAAGCATCCTAAATAATGGGTGATTTCCACTTCTGTATGAAGTTCCTCTTTAAATTCACGAATAACGGTATGTGCTGATTTTTCACCAAGTTCAATTGAACCACCAAGAGGTCGGTAAAATGTTTCATCGCCTGTATGATATTCTTGTACGAGAAGGCGACCTTGATGTGTAGCAAGACCAAAAGCTTTTGCACGTGGATACATATACAATCACTCCTTATTTATTTTGTATAAGGATGATTATAATCTGTTTTGTAATAAAAGGTGTCGTGTATTTAAGCCTGTGTTCTAATCGTGATCCCATTAAATAAGTCATTCCAAAATGCTTCATTATACTGAAATACATCCATAATAGGGCATTTTATAGCGCAAATATTTTGTAATCCCCAATCTTCTTCTACAACAGTTGGTACATCTTCAGGAATGAGTAATAGGACAGAGAATGTATGTTTAACTATTTGAGATAAAATGTGTTCCAAGGAACGAGCTTCTTCGTATGTTCCTCCAGTTCGAATAAACAATATGGATTCTTCCGTTTCAATTGTAGTTAGAAAACGATGAATTCGATGCTCATAGTTTAACTTAATTTCTGTATAAGAAGGCCAAGAAGTTGGTGTGTTTACATCTGTTTTAAAATCATGGCAGGAGTCGATTTCATATAGGTTATCACGGAGCCTTAATTTCGCATCATCATCCCAAAATGAGATGAAGGATAAGTTTTCGAACTGTAAAAAACGGTCAAATCGATTTTGTAATAATACATTCACTTTTTCTAATGAAGGGCTTAGCATAAAATCGATAACACCAAAAAATGGTGATAATTTGAATTGATATAAAGCCCAAGCAGGCCAGCAATTTTGTCCTAAGCTGAATACTGCATTATATTCTTTTTTTATATTGGATAGATTCATGTGGTTCATCTCATCCTTTTTGTTAATATTTTATGTCATTAAAAAATGGTATGTGAATAAAGATAGACAAGCATATTTGCAAAGAATAAGCAGAAATATGTTACAATAGAAAAAAATCGAACGAGGTGGTTGTTACGATGCGATCGAAGCGAGAACAAGCCATTTTAGACAATATAAAAGAATGGGAATCGCAATTAGTTGAGCAAGAAGCGACTGATTTTCAAAAAATGTTTGATAAATGGGTACATACGACAATTGCGAAATTACCTGAGAAAAAACGAAAAGATTTCTTTACGAAAGCAGATGGATGGCTCTTTCATTTGCATGCATTGATTCAAAGTTCACAATCACAGTTAGATGCGCGTAATCGTATTTTAGGAACGTCGAGATTATTTGATGAATCGATTGAACAACTGGAAGATTTAAAAGCGCTATCTATTGATCAATTAACATACATAGCAGAGCAGCAAACAGCACGACATCGTTTATATTCATTCGTACAAGGCGGAGCAACGGGTGCTGGAGGTTTATTATTATTAACGGCTGATTTTCCGGTTATGATCGCGTTAAATGTGAAGGCTGTCCAACTTATTGCCACATCATTTGGGCATGATGTGAACAAGCCTTATGAAATGATGCTTGCGTTAAAGGTGTTTCATGCGTCATTACTACCAGGAAGACTTCAGCAATATGCATGGTACAATTTACTGCAAGAGCTAGAGCAAGAAGATTCGTTCTTCTATGAAGGGGACGAAGCGGTGTTACAACCAGCTTCTACTGAAGTTGTGTTAAAACAAATTTTGAAAACATTTTCGATTTATGCTCTTCGTCGTAAATTATTCCAAGGTATTCCGGTAATTGGAATGGCAATTGGGTCTACAGTGAATTATCGTTTAACGAGAAACGTTACTGAATTTGCAAATAGATTTTATCAAGTACGCCACATAGTCGAGAAGGAAAAAAGAGCATAAAAAAAGCGAGAGGCCGAAGCCTTTCGCTTTTTTAATTTGTTGCGTGCTTTTTGGAC
The DNA here is from genome assembly GCF_022663605.1 of Bacillus cereus group sp. BfR-BA-01379. Taxonomy (NCBI): domain Bacteria; kingdom Bacillati; phylum Bacillota; class Bacilli; order Caryophanales; family Bacillaceae; genus Bacillus; species Bacillus cereus group sp. BfR-BA-01379. Next base: position 80,237 of record NZ_JAKUFT010000004.1, on the reverse strand, counting down.
ATTGGAATAGATACTGGTTGCTTTTCTGTTTTCTTCTCTGCTTTTGGATAATAAATTAAATCCAATGTTTTTGCCTGTACGGCAATCGAAAGAATAGTAAAAGCAATTTCTGTCCAATTTAAATAATATAATGAAAGCGCAAGAACAATCGCGTCAAAGACGAAGAAAATTTGCCCAATTGTAAAACGAGTTCGTTTACTTAATACAATTGTTAAAATATCGTCCCCGCCGGTTGCACCGCCAAATCGCAATATAAAACCGAGTCCAATACCAGCTAATGCACCGCCAACTACTGCAGCTATAAATAAATTGTTTGATAAATCGACCGTAAATGGAGAATAATTTTCCATAAGAGAATAAAATACTCCGAATGAAATCGAACCTAGGAATGAATAGCCAACCATTTTTCTACCTAAAAATGAAGCACATAGTAAAATAATTGGGATATCCATAATTACAGTTGAAATAGATGGTGAAATATCATAAAAATTTTGGATGAATAGTGCAATTCCTACAAAGCCACCTTCTGTTAAGTGGTTTTGGAAGTGAATATGGTATAGCGCTGCTGCTAAAATAAATGAACCGATTAAAACCATAAAAATTTCTTTAATAATTTGTCGACTTTGGATGTTCCTCATCGTTATTCCTTCTTTCCGTAGTTAGTAGTCCTGTTTGTGTTGTAAACTAACTACGAGCTCACATGTAGCTTTCAGTTAGTTTACGAAAAAACTAACTACGCTATATGTCGCTGAAGAAATAACGAATAATCCTCTCGTCCATCAATTCTCCCTACCTTCGTTTTAGTTTAAGTCTTAAAACGACTAAACAAAACGTGGAGTAGGATTCTTCATTTAGCAATCCTTCTCTTCTTTGTTTTGTTTAGCTAGTAACAATTAAGTCCTAAACAAAACGCTATGTGTAAGAAGAGTCTTTTTTTTGCCAAATTATCCTTCGGGCAATCATAATTTCCCCACTCTCGTATTTTTTTCGCTAGACTAAAGTATCTGAGCTGAAAAATACGCTACGTGTATGATTCGTCAATACGATGCCACATGCTCCTTCGAGCGATCATGATATCAAAATCCCTTCCTTCAAGATTTATATTATTATATCATACTTTCAAAAAATGTATGCGGATGGAAACCGACAATAAACGGAGGGAATCTACAAAAATTGTTATGTTTAAATATTTTTGTAGAAAAGCCTAAGTTATTTCGCTAAGTCGGACAGTTTTTTTAGTTTGTCCAATAAGTAAGAAAAGAAGAGTTTTTATTCAGTTGTATTTTTTTCATCACTTTTATCTTTAAAAAACGTATCCCAGCTAATCACACTTAAAAACGTTAAAGCGATAATAACGAAAGCGCGCATTAATTTTAGACCTCCTTTTGTACACAGTATATGAATCATTCACTTTGAAATGTGTCATTTTTTTACAAGTCTTAACTATTATGAGAGTATATTAATATAGATAGATGAAAGGGAGAGTGAAGATATGCTAAAAGACATATTTAAAAGAAAAGAATTAACATGCGTTTCATGTCAGAAAAAGATTCAATATGAAGAAGAGCTAGTTGCCTTTGTAAAGTTACCAAAAGAAAGAAGTATATTAGTCGGTCCGTTTGATGTGTGTTTGGCGAAAACAGCACAAGAAATATATTGTAAATCGTGTTACGACAAAAAAGCATGACCCAAAGTAATTGAGGGGCATGCTTTTTTCATTGGTGTGCTTTCCCCTCAGATACATTTTGAGTGAGTCGATACCAAAGCCAAAGGTCATTAATGATGGAAGCGAGATCGGCAATTTCTGAATTCAGTTTGCAAGAAATTTCGAAGTCTTCTTCGTTATTTAAATGATGCTGTTTTGCATTAATAGAGTGCTCGAGTTCTTTTATTCGATCAGGAATCTTTCCGCGAACTTGTTCCCATTTCAATAAAATAGCATGCTGCATTTTTTCGGGGATATCTTCCCAATCTTCTTGTAAATGAGGAATTTCAATTCCTAGATGATCATCGTATAAGAAATATTTTTCCATAAGTTCACCCCCGTTGTCCTGCTTATATTGTACATGAAAACAGAAAGAAGCTCGATGGAATTGTTTGAAAAAATTTGAAAATGACTCTTGATACATTTTGTAAAAGGTGTTAAAGTGTGAATTATTATAAAAGAAAATGAATATTTATTCTTTAGGGGGATGCAAAATGGAGAAGAAAAAAGTGGTATTAGCATATTCCGGAGGTCTTGATACTTCCGTTGCAATTAAATGGTTACAAGAGAAGAATTATGATATTATCGCGCTTTGTTTAGACTTAGGGGAAGGTAAAGACTTAGCATTTGTAAAAGAAAAGGCACTTTCAGTAGGTGCAATTAAATCATATATGATTGATGTTCAAGAAGAATTTGCAAATGAATATGCATTGATGGCGATGCAAGCGCACACGTTATACGAAGGGAAATACCCTCTCGTTTCAGCGTTATCACGTCCACTTATCGCGAAGAAATTAGTTGAAATTGCAGAACAAGAAGGAGCGACTGCAGTTGCACATGGATGTACAGGGAAAGGGAATGATCAAGTTCGTTTTGAAGTTTCTATTCAAGCATTAAATCCTTACTTAGAAGTGATTGCGCCTGTACGTGAATGGAAATGGTCACGTGAAGAAGAAATTGCCTATGCAAAAGAAAACAATGTACCAATTCCGATTAATTTAGATAGCCCGTTTTCAATCGATCAAAATTTATGGGGACGCAGTAACGAATGTGGCATTTTAGAAGATCCATGGGCAGCGCCGCCAGAAGATGCATATGAGATGACATTAGCTTTAGAAGATACACCGAATAAACCAGAGTTTGTAGAAATCGGTTTTGAAGCAGGCGTACCGACGACTTTAAATGGTACTGCATATTCACTTTCAGAACTAATTAAAACGTTAAATGCACTTGCTGGAAAACATGGCGTTGGACGTATCGATCACGTAGAAAATCGTCTTGTTGGTATTAAATCGCGTGAAGTATACGAATGCCCAGCAGCGATGACATTAATTACGGCGCATAAGGAACTTGAAGATTTAACACTCGTAAAAGAAGTAGCGCATTTTAAACCGATGATTGAGCAGAAAATAACAGAACTTATTTATAACGGTTTATGGTTCTCTCCTTTAAAACAAGCGCTTAACGCTTTCTTACAAGAAACGCAAAAGAATGTAACAGGTACAGTGCGTGTGAAATTATTTAAAGGCCATGCGATTGTAGAAGGACGTAAATCTGAGTACTCTTTATATGATGAAAAACTAGCAACATATACTGCCCAGGACGAATTTAATCATGATGCAGCAGTTGGATTCATTTCATTATTCGGTTTACCGACGAAAGTATACAGCCAAGTGAATCAAAAGAAGGTGGAAGCGTGAGCAAACTTTGGGGCGGACGTTTTACAGAAGAAGCGGAAGCATGGGTTGAAGAGTTCGGAGCATCCATCTCCTTCGATCAACAATTAGTAAATCAAGATATAAAGGGAAGTATTGCGCACGTAACGATGCTAGCAAAGCAAGGCATCGTTACGAAAGAAGAAGCAGAGAAAATAAAGGTAGGTCTTCAATATTTATTAGAAGAAGCGAAACAAAATAAATTACATTTTTCAGTTGAAGCGGAAGACATTCATTTAAATATCGAAAAGATGTTAATTGAAAAAATCGGTGAAGTAGGAGGGAAACTTCATACTGGCCGAAGTCGTAATGATCAAGTAGCGACTGATATGCATTTATATTTAAAAGAAAAAGTAGAACATATTATAAGAGCTACAAAACAATTGCAGACGGTTCTTGTTCATCAAGCAGAAAATAATATTGAAACCATTATGCCTGGTTATACGCATTTGCAGCGTGCGCAGCCGATTTCATTTGCGCATCATATTCTCGCTTACTTTTGGATGTTAGAGCGTGATGTGAATCGTTATGAAGATTCATTAAAGCGCATTAACATTTCACCATTAGGAGCAGGAGCATTAGCTGGGACGACATTCCCGATTGACCGAGAATATAGTGCGGAGCTTCTTGGATTTAATGGGATCTATGAAAATAGTTTAGATGCAGTAAGCGATCGTGATTTCATACTGGAGTTCCTAAGTAACTCATCTATGCTCATGATGCACTTATCACGCTTTTGCGAAGAGCTTATTTTATGGAGTAGCCAAGAGTTTCAATTTATTGAAATGAGCGATCAATACGCAACGGGAAGCAGCATTATGCCGCAAAAGAAAAATCCGGATATGGCGGAACTTATTCGTGGTAAAACAGGCAGAGTGTATGGTAATTTATTTAGTTTACTTACAGTCATGAAAGGATTACCGCTCGCTTACAATAAAGACTTGCAAGAAGATAAAGAAGGAATGTTTGATACAGTAAAAACAGTTGAAGGGTGCCTTCATATTATGGCAGGCATGCTAGAAACGATGACTGTAAACAAAGAAAAAATGGGGCAAGCTGTGACGCAAGATTTCTCAAACGCAACAGAAATTGCTGACTACTTAGCAAGTAAAGGACTACCATTCCGTCAAGCTCATGAAATTGTTGGGAAGCTAGTGCTACACTGCACACAAAAAGGAATTTATTTATTAGATGTACCACTTGAAACGTATAAAGAAATGAGTTCGTTATTTGAAGAAGATTTGTATGAAGTTCTTTCACCATATGCAGCTGTGAAACGTCGTAACAGTGCTGGCGGGACAGGGTTTGAGCAAATTGAAAAAGCTTTGGAGAAGGCGAAGGGATTAGTTGGAGAGTTTGTTGGAAGTTGATTGATAGGAAAGAAGGTACGCTAACCTTAGTAGAGGAAAGCGTACCTTTTTTTGTTTTTATAGAATCTAAATTATTGTTGGTTTGTTTTCCTCAATTTTCGTTCTTTTATAAGTTTCCTAATATCCTTAATTATATAAATAGTAAGTCCGATCATCAGTACAATATAACAAATTTGCCAAACGATATATATCCATGTATCTTTAGATCCTTGAGTGACAAAAAAACTTTCGATTAACATAGAACCAAAATAAACTGAGAAAAATAATAGGGCAGTATCTTTTTTCTTACCCATGAAAAACAGTATTAAAAACATAATAGAAAGACCCATGGGCCAATACATACTTTCGAACATTGAAATTATAAACCACCTTTTATTCGTGCATATAATATGAAGAAATGAAAATGTTTGTTAAGGAACATTATCTTTCTTGGTTATGCATTTGCATTATATTTTGCAACAATTGTTCTCTTACTTAGTTTGATGCATAACACAGTATATACTACATATGTAGGGAAATAAACAATAAAATAGTCATAGCTAGGATTTCTTATGCCTATCTCGTCCTATTGATTTATTTTCTTGTCTTTCAAAAAAAGTGGTGGAGAAATCTTCTCCACCGCCTAAAATTAATCATATTTATGTCGATCTTCCGTAATTCGAATAAACTCAATATCCATCAAATCTCGTAGTAATGCACCGTTACTTAGTTCCACACCATGTCTTTCTTTGAAATGTGTACGGATTGTATCTAACATTTCGAGCTCTTTCCCGTTCACATCTAAAATAATACGTTCAGAATCATTCATGTAGCATCCTCCTTTTTTAAACATCTATATTTTGTCCATCTATTTCTAAAAAATGTATGTTAACCTAAAGTTAGGAAATAAGAAAGGAATGGAAAATGAGACGTATTTATTTTGTTGGGTTAATTTTGTACACGCTAATCGTATTACACGGTGCATTCCCAAATATCTTTTCATTTAAGGATGTAGAAACAGTACATGTTGGGATATTTATTTTTATTCTATTTGTAGTAGATTGCTGTATTTCAATATGGCTTTCGAAAAGAAAACATGTACAAAATAAAAAAGAAATGGAACGGAAAAAGAGAAAACGTTCCTTTTGGATGACGACGTACTGTTTTTCTTTAGTACTTATTGCTGTTTTTTTTAGTGAGCATATTCCATTAGAAAGATTAGATATTGGATTTGGAGCGTTCGTATTTGCATATTATTTTTTCATGCACTTTCTTCCTTATATGAAAGGAAAACGAGGAGAAGAGGAAGATTCGCTTGTAGAAGAAGCGAGAGAACAAGAGCATAAGAGAATAGAAGAAGATATACAGAAACTTGGAGAACAAAAATGGTATTTAAAATCTAAAATCATATATGTTCTGTGCTTTATCACGCCGCCAATCGGTTATTTGTATGTGTTCTTGCTTCGTAAAAAAATGACAGAAGATGCAAAGCAAACGTATTTGACGGTTGCGACGATTATGATGGCATTATGGTCTTTGAAGTTCTTACCGCCATATGTGCTGGCAGTAGCTGTTGTAGTGATTGTTTGTCTTGTGTTTATAGTGAAGTATGTGAAATGAAGAAAAACAAGAGCTTGTAATATTAAGCTAATAGATAGATTAAAGCAAGAAATGTTATACTATAATTTTCTTATTTAGTAATAATAGGAGGGATAATAATGGTTCAATCAATAGTTCATATCGCATTAGTAGTAAAAGACTACGATGAGGCAATAGAGTTCTATACAAAGAAACTAAATTTCACATTAGTCCAAGATATATATCAGCCAGAGCAAAACAAAAGATGGGTAGTGGTATCTCCTCCTGGTTCAGTCGGCACCACAATATTACTGGCTAGAGCATCTAAACCGGAACCAGATTCCTTTATCGGTAACCAGTCAGGCGGCAGAGTTTTTCTTTTCTTAAATACTGACGATTTTTGGAGAGATTATAATGAAATGATTTCAAGAGGAATAGAATTTGTGAGGGAGCCGAAAGAGCAAGAATATGGAATAGTTGCAGTATTTAAGGATTTGTACGGGAATTTATGGGATTTGTTACAACTAAAAGAGAATCATCCAATCGCTCAAAGAATTAAGTAGAATACAGTTTAAACTTTATTAAATAGTCAATTGAAAAATGAGGATTTTAAAATCCATGTAAGAGTAGAGAAAAAACAGAGAAGATTTATTCCTATGAAGAAAGGCATGTCGTGAAAAAAAGGAGTGGATTACCCACTCCTTTTTTATTTTCTTATCATTGTTTAACAACATGTATTTATCGTTCATTCGAGCCTCAAGCTTCATTTCCCTTATTCTTCAGTAAAACATATGGACTTAGTGTTTTATTAATAAATTAAAGATCACCTTGCTCCTCATCACCACGAACAACAAGGACATCGCATTTCGCATAGCGAATAATATGTTCAGAGACGCTACCAATTAGGAAACGCTCAACAGCATTTAAACCAGTTGCACCACACATAATTAAATCTACTTTATGATTTGGAGCGATTTCTTTTGAAATTTTAGATTTAGGATTACCAAATTCTAATACAGTTTCAATTTTTTCAAGGCCAGCTTCAAGCGCAGTTTTTTTGTAGTCTTCTAATAAGTCTTCTGCAAATAGATTTGCACGTTCAGCAATTGCGCGGCTATAAGCCTCTACTGCTGAGTATGCTTTTACATCAACGATATGAGCAATTGTTAATGTTGCATCGTTTCGTTTTGCGACTTGAATTGCTTTTTTAAAGGCTTTTTCTGCTTCTTTAGAACCGTCCACCGCGATTAAAATATTTGTATATGTATTATTCATAGTAAATTCCTCCCAATCATTTTTATTACCGTTTACAACTTTATTATAAAACAAATTTTGGTAATGTGCTTGTCCGAAACGTTACAGAATTTTGAAAACTCTGTTTCAATTCATTTTAGTTGTAATTGGTGCAAGAACTTGTTACATATGAAGTATAGCAATTTAAAAGGAGGCATGTTTGTGAGACACGCGCTCATTACAGCCGGTACGAAAGGTTTAGGAAAGCAAGTAACAGAAAAGCTATTGGCTAAAGGGTATTCAGTCACAGTAACATATCATAGCGATATAGCGGCTATGGAAGCGATGAAAGAAACATATAAAAATATGGAAGAGCGTCTACAATTCGTGCAAGCGGATGTCACGAAAAAGGAAGATTTACATAAAATAGTAGAAGCAGCGATAAGCCGTTTTAGCAAAATTGACTTTCTAATTAATAATGCTGGTCCATATGTATTTGAACGGAAAAAGTTAGTCGATTATGAAGAAGACGAATGGAATGAGATGATTCAGGGTAATTTAACAGCGGTGTTTCATTTGTTGAAACTTGTCGTTCCTGTTATGAGAAAGCAAAACTTTGGCCGTATTATTAATTACGGATTCCAAGGAGCAGATAGCGCACCGGGCTGGATTTATCGTTCAGCTTTTGCAGCAGCGAAAGTAGGACTTGTTTCATTAACGAAAACAGTTGCTTACGAAGAAGCAGAATATGGTATCACTGCAAACATGGTATGTCCTGGTGATATTATTGGTGAAATGAAAGAAGCGACAATTCAAGAAGCACGTCAGTTGAAAGAACAGAACACACCAATTGGTAGATCTGGAACAGGTGAAGATATCGCAAGAACGATTTCGTTTTTATGTGAGGACGATTCCGATATGATTACCGGTACAATTATTGAAGTAACTGGTGCAGTAGATGTTATTCATAGACATCGATAGAGCGAAATAAAGTGAAGTTTCGAATAATTGGACAGTTTATCCTGTACGCTGAGAGGTGCGGATAATACTGTCCTTTAATGTAAAATTAAATCTATCGGAAAACTGGTATTATTTTTTGTCAAATATTGAGATATTATGTTAAAATATAAGAGCGTAGAAAGCGCTTTAAAAAATGATTCAGGGGTCATTTCATAACTCAAGGGGGAACTAATAATGCGTATCGGTATTCCAACAGAAATTAAAAACAATGAAAATCGCGTGGCAATGACGCCAGCGGGAGCAGTACATTTAGTACACAATGGTCATGAAGTTTTTGTTCAAAAAGGAGCAGGTATAGGATCAGGCTTTACAGATGAAGAATACGTACAAGCTGGTGCGAAACTTGTTGAAACTGCTGAAGAAGCATGGAATCAAGATATGGTTATGAAGGTAAAAGAGCCAGTTGCAAGTGAATATGGTTATTTCCACGAAGGTTTAATTTTATTCACATACTTGCACTTAGCTCCAGAACCAGAATTAACGAAAGCATTAATTGATAACAAAGTGGTATCAATTGCATACGAAACAGTGCAATTAGACAATCGTTCTTTACCATTACTTGCACCTATGAGTGAAGTAGCTGGTCGTATGTCTGCACAAATCGGTGCACAATTCCTTGAGAAAAACAAAGGCGGTAAAGGTATTTTACTTGCAGGCGTTCCAGGGGTAAAACGCGGCAAAGTAACAATTATCGGCGGTGGTCAAGCTGGTACAAACGCAGCGAAGATTGCAGTAGGTTTAGGTGCAGATGTAACAATCATCGACTTAAGTGCAGAACGTCTTCGTCAACTAGATGATATTTTCGGTAACCAAGTAAAAACGTTAATGTCTAACCCATACAACATTGCGGAAGCTGTAAAAGAATCTGACCTTGTGATTGGTGCGGTATTAATTCCAGGTGCAAAAGCGCCAAAACTTGTAACAGAAGAAATGATTCAATCAATGGAACCAGGTTCTGTCGTTGTAGATATTGCGATTGACCAAGGTGGTATTTTCGAAACAACTGACCGTATTACAACTCACGACAACCCAACTTACGAAAAACATGGCGTTGTTCATTATGCAGTTGCTAATATGCCAGGTGCGGTTCCACGTACATCAACTCTTGCATTAACAAACGTAACAGTACCATATGCAGTACAAATTGCGAACAAAGGCTACAAAGATGCTTGCCTAGGCAATACTGCATTACTAAAAGGTATTAACACATTAGATGGTTATGTAACATTCGAAGCAGTTGCAGAAGCTCACGGTTTACAATACGCTGATGCGAAAGAGCTTCTTGAAAAAGCTCCTGCTTTATCATAATAGAGATACATTTGAGACCTTCCTTTATGAGGAGGGTCTTTTTTATATGAAAAAATTGCTGTTAGCAGTGGATATTTATGATAATTTAGAATTATGTGTAAAAAAAGCGCGGAAGAAGGGTGTATAAATGTGGAGAAAGTAAATCTATTAGAATTAACAAAGGACATTCAAGATCAACATAAAAATTTCGCCGTTTCAATTGTAAACAGTCATTGCTTACGAATAGCCGTATTTACTGGTGAATATGATTGGCACTACCATTCTAATTCGGATGAATTATTTATTGTGTTAGAGGGAGAATTACTTATCGATTTTGAAGATGGAGAAACAGCGGTTTTAAAGCCAAATGATTCTATCTTAATTCCAGCATGCACGATTCATAGAACGAGAGCATTAAAGAGAACAGTAAATCTTTGTTTTGAAAATATAGAAGCTGATACGATTAAAGTGGAGCAATTATGAAAAAATTATCTGTAGCCGAGTATAGAGAAATCCTTCCGATTTTAGAAAGTAATACAACAACGACGACGTTTGCTTATGCGGTATGTGACCAAATGATAGATGGTGAGATTTTTGCCAACGAGAAGTTAACAGCAGGATTCATTCGTACAGCTAACGGTATCTATTATTTATTTGGTGATACGGATGATCAAAATTATAATGGAGATTTATTGATGTATTTAAAAATGGCTATTGAAAAAACAGAGAAGAGATTTACACTCTTCGCTTCAAGTGAAGAGTGGGAAATAATGATTGAAGGGCGTTTTAGTAATGTACTTCGGAATATGCCACGAATGAAATTCCAAAGAGAAGTCTTTGAAGAGAAAAAACAAGATGCAAATAAAAATACATATGAAGTGAAGCGTATTGATAAAAGTGATATAGAACGAAGTAATGAATTTACAGAGGAGTACTATAAAGAATATTGGGGATCAAAAGAAGCGTTTTTGAACGGTGGTTTCGGATTTTGTATAGAACAAGATGGGATAATTGTAGCTGAATGTGTTTCGATATTTAGCGGGAATGGATTTGCTGAAATTGATATTGCAACGCATAAAGCATATCAAGGGAAAGGATTAGCCCAAGCTGTTGCAACGCGGTTCATTGAATATTGCATAAAAAATGATATTACACCGTGCTGGGATTGTTATGTAGATAATATTCCTTCGCAAAAATTAGCTAGTAAATTAAGTTTTCATAATCCAATAGAATATAGATTGTTTGTACGGAAGAAAACGGGGGAATAAAAATGAATGTGGAGTTAACGAGATTTAAAGTGAAACAAGGTAAAAGTCATCGTGTAGATGAATGGATGCGGCTTCTTAATGACAATATGAAAGAAGTGCTTTTGACACTAAACGACGAAAAGATGTACGTTGAGACAATTTTCCGGGAAATAAGAGATGGAGAGGAGTACTTATATTGGTATTCTGTGCAAGGAGAAGCTGGGGCTCTTGTCGAAAATTCTCATCATGAAATTGATAAAAAGCACTTAGCGTTTTGGTATGAATGTATTGATGAAGAAGTACAGTCTGTTGATATGAAAACAGAAGTTGTTATGATTCAAGATGTTGTGAAGGAAGCGATGAAATAATAGAATAGTATGTTGGAGAGAAGCGCATCAAAATAGATGTGCTTTTTTATTTTGAAAAAAATTATAGAAAAGCTGTATACATTTTACGCTCTCAAACGTTGAGTATATAGAAAGGAGAGCAGGATGAGCTATGATACGTTTGAAACATTATTAATAGAGAAGTCAAAAGCTGTGTTTGGATATTTAATTAAGATTGGAGCAGATAGAAAAGAAGCAGAGGATATTGTGCAAGATACGTTGTACAAAGCTTTATTACTTATGGAGGAAATACCGTTAGAGCATTTAACACCGTGGCTCTTTAGAGTTGCGATAAATCAGCACCGAGATTTACATAGGAAAGAAAAAAGACTAAATCCCATTGCGATTGAATCTGTCGTTTTTATTGGTCAAAAGTCGTTAGATGAAGTGCTTTTAACAAGTGAATTACAAGGCGAGGTACAAGCAATATTGGAGACGATGACGGAGGATTATCGTCATATCTTACTGTTGAAATATGAATATGAACTATCTTATAAGGAAATTGCCATTTTATTAAGTATGAAAGAAGAAACAGTGAAAACAAGTTTGTACCGTGCAAGAAATCAATTTAAAAAATTGTATAGGAGGAGAAACGATGAGTCGGAAGGACTTTGATTTGAATATGGATGATAAGCAGATGAAAGTTTTGATGAAGAAGGCGAAGAGGAAGCAGTTTTGGAGAAATCTCGTGATTTCAGTAGTTGTGACATTGGTCTTGATTATAGGTAGTATGAGTTTGTTAATTTATTTTAACGAGAAGAATAAGCGAGAAATGGATCAGAGAGTATATTTACGACACAGTGTTCAAGGGCCTAATATTATTTTTAATGGACATACAAAACTAAGTATGGGAATAGCTAGCGGTACAATGATGTACAGTTCCTATAAAAATATTCAAGGACAACCAGTTAAATGGATTGATGAAATTTATGAGTATTCAATCTTTGGTTATAGTCAAAAAAATGATAATGGAAATACCGGTTTAGAAGAAGAGAATATAAATAAACAATCAGAATTTGAGACAAGACAAGATTACAATAGACAGACAATGCAAAGAGAAATGCGGTTTTATTTACCTTTTGTAAAGTATTTAAACTATGTGAACGATTTAGAGAGAATTAGTGAATTGCAGAATAAAGTCGCAGAGGTAGCTCTATCTTTTGATAAGGCATATACAGCGGAGGAAGTAGTGAAAATGCTTCCTGAAGGAATACGACCTGTGTGGTTTTGGGTAGATACATATGATGAAACGAAAGCAGAGACGTATACCGGACTAGCAGAACCTGAAACGGGAGCGGTGTTAAATGCAGAGGTATCAATGAATATTTTTGGTTTTGAGGGTAGTTATGCTGATAAGAAGGAAGACGAGTACGAGGATATTAAAGGAAACTCAGCGGGGTTTCTTGGATCTATGAAATCTTTAAGTGAAAATAAAGGGGGATTTCAAGAGTATTTTAGGACAAACTATAATGAAATCAAAAACACCGAACCGAAAGACTTACAAATATATGGTGTAGTTGTAACAGGCAAAACAGAGGATTTACAAAGTTTACAAGGAGCACCATATATTAAGGCAGCTGTTAGAGGTGTAACAGTTGAGAAATATTGATCACAAGTTATTAATGTGAATAATCAGAAAATTTATGTTATAATATGGGAAAAGGAGGTTTATATGAGGCAAATACATGGAGCAATTTATATTTACATAACAATGTTTTTCGTGGCGATATCCTATGGATTAGGGCACGTGTATTCGCATCCTATACTAACTTTTTTAAGCGGAGCATGTATGGCGTTTGCGCTTCTTGTCCACCTTTTCTCAGTTTGGATCGTGAAATTTCAATTAAATATTAGTGAAATAGAAGAAGGCACTTTTTAAGTGGCCTTCTTTTTTTAATAATATTTTGGAAGCTCTTGTAATAATTTTTCAATTTCGCATTCGGTTTCTTCACATATAGACAGTGTGCGTAGTCTGAAAAATAAGCTGCGTAAGAAGGATTTTATATTTCCGTATAAGTACTCATACGATTTAATATGTAATGTTTGTTTTTGGACGGGTAATCGAGCTACTAAATCCTGAAGGGCTAATATGAGTACTTCTTCCTTTAGACCACTTTGTAGCATTGTGACAATCGGATAAACGATACGTTCATCTTCTTCATATTTGTAATAGATGGAGTGAACACAAACTTTGTTTAATAAAGTTTGTAGTATCTCTTCGTAATATAAAGTTTCCAGTTTAGGACTATTCACAAGCGCTTCAAATGTATCAGAAGCATGAGCGATACTATGCGCCCAGCCGTGGTCTTGAACATATCCACGGAAATCATGTTCATTGTTCATATATAGAATTAAGTGATCTTTTACAGTTAAAATATCATTCTGTGATAAGAAATTATATTTTGTATCCGCATCAATAAGGAGCGCCATTAATAATGTCGTAAATGCACGGGTAAATACAGCATCTTCGTCATCTGAATGAATGTTATAAAATAAATAGTTTTCGCTGATGCTTTCTAATAATAATTTCTGTAATTGTGTGTGTGAAATGTAGTCCTTTTTGATGAGATGGTAAAAAGTAGAGTAAATAAGTTTGTCTCTTAAATAGCTATCAGTAACACCTATGTGTTTAAGCATATTTGAACTTAAAGAATCAATGTTAATTGTGTTATCCATTATGTAATTATTATTACGAATTTCTTCTAACTGTTGTTGTAACATATAAACCTCCTATTTTAGAAAATTCTGTATTTTAATAGTATAATAAGAGGAAGAAATAGACAATAAATAAATGCTTTTGAATGGAGGGGCATGATGAAGAGAGCATTAGTCTTTTTGATTAGTATTTTCTTTTTAGGAAGCTGTTCACTTTCGTATGTTACTTTTTCTAGCGAGAGCAAAAGTTGGACGGTGCAATATAAAGGGCATATTCAGGATGACAGTGAAGATGGAATGTTTACGTTTCAGTATAAAGGCGGAGATGGCAATACAGAATTTAAAAATTTAGAGGTTGCTATTAATGGAGCCTTTAGCACAATGACACAAACTTCGGAAGTTCATAAAGGAGCAAAGGTTGAAATGAAGTCTTCTTGCGTAAGTTGTGCACCTCTTTCTAAAGATGAACCGATAGAAATTGTGATTAAATGGGATGATAAGTATGAAGAGAAGATGGTTTTAAAACGGAAATAGAAAAAGGCAGCAATCACGCTGCCTTTTTTCTTATTTCACAAATTGTAATTCTTTCGGGAATTTCGTTAAAATTTCTGATCCGTCTTTTGTGATGTAAATATCATCTTCAATACGAACGCCACCTACGTTTGGTACGTAAATACCTGGTTCGATTGTGAAGACCATACCTTCTTTTAATGGAGACTCGTTACCAGCTTTTACATCTGGATATTCGTGTACGCTAATTCCAAGTCCGTGACCAAGGCGGTGCGGGAAGAAGTCGCCGTAACCTGCATCTGCAATCACAGAGCGAGCAGCGTTGTCGATTGCGCCAAGTGTAACACCTGGTTTACATGCTTCAACTGCTTGTAGTTGTCCAGCAAGTACAGTGTTATAAATGCGAGTTTGTTCTTCAGAAAGTTCACCGAATGCTACTGTACGTGTAATGTCAGAGCAATAACCTTCAATGATTACACCTAAATCAAATAGTACGAAATCGCCGCGTTTCATTTTGTTTGCACCTGGAATACCGTGTGGAAGAGCAGAGTTTGCACCTGCTAATACCATCGTATCAAATGACATTTTATGTATGCCCTTTGTTTTTAATTCGTGTTCAATAATTGCTAGTACTTCTAGCTCGCTACGATCTTCTTTAATTGCATTTACACCAACTTCAACAGCGTAGTCCGCCATTTTAGCTGCTTCACGTAAAATAGAAAGTTCTTTTTCATCTTTAATTAAACGAAGTTCGCGAACTTTTTCTTCAGCTGATTTGAAAGCTGCATTTGGGAATAGTTTTGTTAATTCTTCGTAACGTTCTACGTTTAAATGTTCTTTTTCAATTGCAACTGCGTTTGCATTGATGCCGCGGTCTTTAATTGCTTTTGCAATCATATCCCATGGTCTGTCAGTATCAGTAAATCCGATAATTTCATGTGCCCAGCCAGCGTTACGCGCTTGACCTTCTTCCATTTTAGGACAAATTAAAATAGGCTCTTTTTCTTGGAATACAAACATACCAAGAAGTCTTTCGTGTGGTTCACAGTGGAAGTTTGTCATGTAGAAAACGTTTGGTGTAGAAGTTAAGAACGCAGCTTCTACGTTTTTTTCTTTTAGCCATTGCATTAAATTTTCTAATCTAGCATTCATCGATTGGCACCCCCGAGATATTTAATTACAAATATAACTTTACATCGGAGGAAAGCGTTATGACAAGTAAATAGATGTTAGAAAAGACAGGGAATTTAAAAATCATGTAGAATAAAAAGTGAGAATGTGAATAGGGGAGGAATGTAGTAATGAAAGTATCTTATCACGGGCATTCAGTTGTAAAGATTGAAACGAATGGAAAGGTGATTTTAATTGACCCATTTTTAACTGGAAATCCTACAACAGATTTAAAGGCTGAAGATGTTAAAGTAGATGCGATTCTTTTATCGCATGGACATGGTGATCATGTTGGCGATACAGTAGAGCTTGCGAAGAAAAATAATGCAGTTGTTGTGGCACCATTTGAACTAGCGACCTTTTTAAGTTGGCAAGGTGTGAATACACATCCGATGCATATTGGTGGTTCGCATGAATTTGACTTCGGAAAAGTGAAGTTTACACAAGCATTCCACGGTTCTAGTTATATTGATGAAGAAAATAAGACGATTACATATACAGGTATGCCAGCAGGAATTTTATTTACAGCAGAAGAGAAAACTGTGTACCATGCAGGAGATACCGCTCTATTCTCTGATATGAAATTAATTGGGGAACTGAACAACATTGATCTGGCATTTTTACCAATTGGTGATAATTTCACAATGGGACCAGAAGATGCTGTTTTAGCAGCAAAATGGGTTGAGGCGAAAACTGTTGTACCGATGCATTACAATACGTTCCCAGTAATTGAACAAGATCCACATCAATTTGTAGAAAAGCTACAAAATTGTACAGGGAAAGTATTAGCGGCTGGAGAAAGTATTACACTATAGAAAAGAAACCCTTCATTTGAAAAGACAAGTGAAGGGTTTTTTACGTGTGTAGGACAGCTTTTAAAGTTTGTACTTGTTTTGGTGATTCTTTTCTTTTTGGAAGTGGTTGTTCAGGTGTTTCATTCAATTCCATTGCAACTTTTTTCCCGTCTACGAAAGCTAAAAATACAGCACCTACAACTTCTAATAATTTTTTCATCATGTATCCGCTCCTTTGTTTCATTTCTTGTCTTCATTGTATATTGAAGCGGCTGGACAAACTATCGAACGAGATGACAATACCATTACATTGTTGTAATAGAAGAAGTAGTATAATGTAAGGCGTATTTTGTTATAAAAAAAATAGTACAGACATACAAAGAGAGAGTGTAACAGTTTTGAAAATATAGTATACTGAAAATACAACACATGAAGAATTTAGGGAAAAGAAAGTATGGTGAAACCATTTGGCTACCAAGCATAACCAAATTTTAGAACATATTAATAGCCTGCCAGTAGGGCATAAAATTTCTGTAAGGCAAATTGCGAAAGATTTGAGTGTAAGTGAAGGGACAGCTTACCGTGCAATTAAAGATGCAGAAAATAAAGGATATGTTAGTACGATTGAACGTGTCGGAACAATTCGAATTGAACAAAAGAAGAAAGAGAATATTGAAAAGCTGACATACGCTGAGGTTGTTAACATTGTCGATGGTCAAGTACTTGGGGGCAGAGAAGGACTACATAAGACGTTAAATAAATTCGTAATCGGGGCAATGAAATTAGAAGCGATGATGCGCTATACAGAAGCAGGAAACTTACTGATTATCGGTAATCGTACGAACGCACATCAATTAGCGTTAGAAGCTGGAGCTGCGGTATTGATTACGGGTGGATTTGATACGGAAGATCATGTGAAGAAATTGGCAGATGAATTAAAACTGCCGATTATTTCAAGTAGTTACGATACATTTACAGTTGCGACGTTAATTAACCGTGCAATTTACGATCAGCTTATTAAAAAAGAAATAGTACTCGTTGAAGATATTTTAACACCAATTGAAGAGACACTATATTTAAAACCAGGTGATACAGTACAGCAATGGCATGCGTATAACGAAGAGACGATGCACGGAAGATATCCAATTGTTGATGAAAACAAAAAGGTATTAGGTATTGTAACTTCAAAAGATATGATCGGTGTAGCGAAAGAAACACCAATTGATAAAGTGATGACAAAACATCCAATTACGGTAAATGGAAAAATGTCTGTCGCGGCTGCGGCACGTATGATGGTGTGGGAAGGTATTGAGTTACTTCCTGTTGTCGATGAAGGAAATAAACTGCAAGGTATTATTAGCCGTCAAGATGTACTTCAGGCGTTGCAAATGATTCAGCGTCAACCACAAGTCGGGGAAACAATCGATGATATTGTAACGAATCAATTCATGACACCGAAAGAAGCAAAAAATGAACATCTATATCAATTTTCAGTGACGCCGCAAATGACCAATTCAATCGGAACGTTATCTTACGGTGTATTCACAACGATTGTGACGGAAGCAACGAACCGTGTTATTCGTGCGCAAAAGAAAAGTGATTTAATTGTTGAGAACTTAACAATTTATTTCGTGAAACCAGTTCAAATTGACAATGTTGTATCGGTTCATCCGAAAGTATTAGAAATTGGGCGTAAATTTGGTAAGGTGGATGTAGAAGTACATCATGAAGGTAATGTTGTCGGGAAAGCATTACTTATGGTGCAGTTGATCGATAAATAAAAAGATGGAGCAAGCCGCTTTGGTTTGTTCCATTTTTTTATTTAAAAGGATAGAAACAAAAATAAATAGCGTATCATTTCATATTTATAGTAAAAGACTAAAAAATTTGAAGATGTGGAAATGGAATAGCGATAAGGAGGAAGCGAATAGACGGAATCATTTTCTTTTTAGTGGTCGTATGTTTCATCATTATGCATGTGTTAACGCATAGAAGAATGAATGCTATTAAAAAGAGGCTGTATTTTATAAGTTTAACTCTTGCTAGTGTGGGCGCCTTTATTCCTATATCAGGAGAAAATGAGCCGGACTTTCTTTACTTTGGTATACCAGCTGAAACGTTTGTTTATTATGGTGGATGGGAATGCTGGTTTAATCCATTAGGTTTTTTTTAACTTTATTTTGTTTTATTGGGTTTTGAAGTTAATACTTAAGCTATGTAAGAGTTCGGGTAGAGAAGTGAAAAAATAGAAGGATATGTATCAATGTGGATAGAAAATTGATTGTTAGTCGATTACGTTACTAATCGTTAAGAGATAACAATCGTGTAATTGAATAGGGAAACGATGCTTCACTATATGAACTAGGGGGAGAAGAATGGATTTTTACATTACAGAGCAGTTATGTAAGCAATATAATTTAAATAATCTTACGAAAGTTTCATTGTTGCATGGGGGAGAAAATCAAACATATCTATTCGAATCGGACAAAAATAAATTTGTAGTTAGGCAGTATAGAGAAGGACGTTATACATCCGGGCAAATAGAGGCTGAAATACATTGGTTAATAGCGATGCAAAAACAAATGTTAGTACCAGAAGTAGTTGCAAATAAAAATGGTGATTGGGTCACATCTGTTATGAAAGATGAGGGAAGTATCCAGTGTTTTATTGTCTTTAGGTTTATAAACGGAAGTGAAATTTTAGAACCAAGGGATAGGGACTATGAAAAACTTGGATCACTAATGCGAATGTTTCATGAAAAAACAAATGAAGTGCTCAAAAGAGTACCGCAAACTTGGAGAGGTTACGAAAGGCCTATATATAGTAAGCAAAAGATAATCCACGAGCCTTTACAGCGATTACTAAATGCTTCATTTCTATCGCATGCGGATAAGCATAAATGCATGAAAATTGCAGAAAGAATACAAGAACTCACAAATTCAACTCAACTAGGAGAAAAACAATTTGTTCATGGGGATATGCATTTTGGTAATGTTCTTGTAGACAAAGAGGATTGGTATTTACTTGATTTTGATGAATGTGGATTTGGATATAAAGAGTTTGATATCGGTGTTCCGAGATTACATTTAATTGCTTCGGGACAGTTAGAAGATGTATGGGGGAATTTCATGATGGGATATGGGGAAAATATTTCGGAACCAGTCATTCGACTTGGGACTGCCTCAAGAATTTTTTATATGGCGGGAAAGATTCCGTTAAGGCTTGATATCGAGCCTATTAGAAAAGACCCCGGTGCTTTTATCCGACGATATGTCCAGTATGCTGAAAAAGAGTTATGTGGAGAGACGGTTATATAAAGAAGACAGAATAGTGATTTAATTAGGTTATATATTATGTTATAATTACATTGTAAGAAAATGGATTTCGGGAAGGTGGTATGCAATATGTCATCAGAAGTGCTCTTCTTTGGTGGAATCGCGCTATTTTACTTTCTTGTGATGATACCGTTTCAATATTTATACTTACAAGGTTTACATGAAAAAAAGAAACGAACAGGATTATCTCAGCGAGAGCTGTATGAAAAAATGTCTTTTGAGGAAGAACAATTACATTTCCACGTACAAGGGAATCTCTTTAATATACCGTCTGCGTTTGTTGCATATATGATTTTGAAAGTTAGAGGACGTAAAAAAGCATCACAATATTGATGCTTTTTTTACGTTGCTTCAGACAGATTCGGCTTCTTCAACGGCTAATGGTAAGAAATGTTTGTATTGGCGAAATCCATTAAATACACTTGCACTACCAAATAGAACAAATAAAACACCAACGATAATACGAGCTGTTGAAAGTTCTAAAAAGAATTGATTTATCCCGAAGAATAAGACGAATGAACCGAGTGCCATTGCGGATTTTCCTGAGAGCCAACCTTTCTCCATTGGGCGGTTTGTACGAAAGTATTTTGTTTTGTAGAAGAGGTACAACATAAATGAGACGATAATACAGAAGACTAATACTGGCATAATGCACACTCCCATCGCTTTGTAAAAAATAATAGTGGAGAAAAAAGAAATATCTAAACTTTCTAACTTTTATTATAAAGCAATTGTTCGCATGTATGAAATACTTTCCGTTATAATGGAAGATAAAGTGAAGAAGTTGAGTAAAAAGGAGATTATACATATGCATGAACAAATTTTAGCAGCAATTAAAGAGTTTGATACAATTATTATTCATCGTCATGTACGTCCAGATCCAGATGCGTTAGGTTCACAGGGCGGTCTTGGTACCATTCTACAAGAATCGTTTCCAGAGAAAAATATTTATACGGTTGGGTACAATGAACCGTCACTAGAATATTTACGAGTAATGGATGATGTTGAAGATAGTGTATATGAAAATGCACTTGTTATCGTATGTGATACTGCGAACCAAGAACGTGTTGACGATCAACGCTACGCAAAAGGGAAGATGTTAATTAAAATTGACCATCATCCGAATGAAGATCCGTATGGAGATATTACGTGGGTAGATACGACAGCAAGTTCTACAAGTGAAATGATTTATGAGTTTTACAGTTATGGAAAAGATAAAGGATTACAGATAACAAAAGAAGCAGCTCGTCTTATTTTAGCGGGTATTGTTGGGGATACAGGTCGTTTCTTATTCCCGAATACAACAGCGAAAACACTTCGTTATGTAAGTGAGCTTGTTGATATGGATGTGAAATTCACAGATTTATACAATGAAATGTATAAGACGAAAGAAAAGATTGCTCGTTTGAACGGCTACATTTTACAAAACTTTACGATGGTAGAAGAAGGGGCAGCTTACATTAAATTAACGAAAGAAGTATTAGAAAAGTTTGATGTACTTCCTTCTGAGGCATCTGGCGTTGTTGGAGCACTTGGTAATATTGATGGATTAAAGTCGTGGGTTCTATTTTTAGAGGAAGACGATGTGATTCGTGTTCGTCTTCGTTCAAAAGGACCAGTGATAAATAAATTAGCAATGCAATATAATGGCGGAGGGCATCCGATGGCTTCTGGTGCAAAAGCATCTTCTTGGGAAGAAGCGGATCGTCTTTTTGCTGATTTACGTGAGCTGTGTAGATAAGAGATTATATAGTAGGACAAAAAGAAGGAGCGGCGCTAAAGCCCTCCTTCTTTATTTTTCTTTCTCTATAGTAATGCTAATTTCAAGCACGGTATCAAAAGATATTGTATCGACTTTAAAGCGGTATAGACGATCGTAATGTTTATACGTTTTATTTTCGATTGCTTTTTTGAGCAGGTCTTTATTTTTTGCGATACTTTGTATGTTTTTCGTTAAAAGGTGCTGGAGGTCATTATGAATAGAAGTGGTCATGTTTTCGAGTGTAAGATTGTCTAAATCGTATTTTTCTCGATTAATTATTTTTATTTTAATCTCTTGAATAGTTAAGAGTCGTTTATTTTCTGTATTCAATTTTTCTTGATCTTCGAGAAGGACGTGGAGCTTTGCTTCTTGTTTTTCTATAATTTCTCGTTGTTCTGCTATTTTACTAGCTTGTTCTTCTTGAAAAACACCGTATATGTACAAAAAAATAAACCAGCTCAACACGCCTCCAACAGCAGCACCAGCTAAAACTAAATACCATTTTTTTGCTGTATTGGCACTTGGTACTCTCATACATGTTCCTGCGTCAGCCATTTAATAATAGTAAGACCTGTTTGCATACCACCCGTTGCGAAAAAAATAAGGAGAATTTGTTTTACGATATCTTTCATATCTCCGCCAAAGAAACTTCTTTCAAAGCTATAAAAAGTATCAAATGTTCCGCCAATTGCTGCAACGAGTGCCCAAATCCTTAAATTTTGGGCGAATTGATTAATGTAGGTTAGAGTTGGTTTTCCGATAAGAAATGCACCAAAGCCGCCAATTAATGAACCACCGAGTATAACCCCAAAGGCAATAAAATAACTAATAATAAGCAGAGAGAAAAAAGTGTGTTCTCTTACATCCATCGTCATTCCCCTTTCTTCTTCATATATATGGACAAAGTATAAGAAGTATGTTTTGATTTCCGCTTTCCTCATCACCTATAATAAAAGTAGTCAAATTGGTAAAGAGAGGGTACAACAGTGAAGTTTGTGCATTTACAATGTCAAACCGTTTTTAGTTTGTTAAAAAGTGCTTGTAAAATTGATGAGCTTGTAGTCAGGGCGAAAGAACTTGGTTTTTCATCACTGGCTATTACGGATGAAAATGTTATGTATGGTGTTATTCCGTTTTATAAAGCATGTAAGAAACATGGTATACAGCCTATTATCGGCTTAACAGCTTCTATTTTTAGTGAAGAAGATGAGAAATCTTATCCGCTTGTTTTACTTGCTGAAAATGAAATAGGCTATCAAAATTTATTAAAGATTTCTAGTAGCATTATGACGAAGTCAAAAGAAGGTATTCCGAAAAAGTGGCTTGCCCATTATGCGAAAGGATTAATTGCTATTTCACCAGGTAAAGATGGGGAAATCGAACAATTATTATTAGAAGACAAAGAGAGTGAAGCTGAAGAAGTAGCTCGCATGTACCAAAGTATGTTCAGCAATTTTTATATGAGTTTGCAGCATCATGCGATTCAAGATGAACTGCTTTTGCAAGAGAAATTGCCTGCATTTATGAGTAGGATAAATATTCCAGTCGTTGCAACAAACGATGTACGCTACATCAATCAAAGTGACGCACTTGTTCATGAGTGCTTATTATCTGTTGAAAGTGGATCGAAAATGACGGATCCAGATAGACCGAGGTTGAAAACAGATCAATATTATTTAAAATCATCAGATGAAATGGAAGCACTATTTTCTCACGTAGAAGAGGCGATTTACAATACAGTAGAAATTGCAGAACGTTGCAGAGTAGAAATACCGTTTCATGTAAATCAATTACCGAAATTTCCTGTTCCAGCTAACGAGACGAATGATATGTATTTACGCCGCGTTTGTGAAGAGGGGTTGCAGAAACGTTATGGTACGCCGAAAGAAGTACATATCGAGCGTTTAAATCATGAATTAAACGTTATTTCTAGTATGGGGTTTAGTGATTATTTCCTCATCGTATGGGATTTTATGAAGTATGCGCATGAAAATCATATTTTAACAGGACCAGGACGTGGATCGGCAGCTGGCTCACTTGTTTCTTATGTATTAGAAATTACAGATATTGATCCGATTGAATATGATCTATTATTTGAAAGATTTTTAAACCCCGAACGTGTGACACTTCCAGATATTGATATCGATTTTCCGGATATAAGACGTGATGAGATGATTCGATATGTGAAAGATAAATATGGTCAGCTTCGTGTTGCACAAATCGTAACGTTTGGGACGCTTGCAGCAAAAGCGGCAATTAGAGATATTGCGCGTGTAATGGGACTTCCGCCGCGAGATATTGACATATTCTCAAAACTTATCCCATCAAAGCTTGGTATAACGTTAAAAGATGCATATGAGGAATCGCAATCACTCCGTGAGTTCATACAAGGGAATCTGTTACATGAGCGTGTGTTTGAAATTGCAAAACGTGTAGAAGGCTTACCACGTCATACGTCTATTCATGCAGCTGGCGTTATTATGAGCCAAGAACCGTTAACAGGAAGTGTTGCAATTCAAGAAGGGCATAACGATGTGTATGTAACGCAATATCCAGCTGATGCATTAGAAGAACTTGGTTTGTTAAAGATGGACTTTTTAGGATTACGTAATTTAACGTTACTTGAAAATATTATAAAGTTTATCGTGAAAAAAACGGGGACACAAATTGATATAAGAAATTTACCACTTCAAGATGAAAAGACGTTCCAATTGTTAGGTAGAGGGGATACAACAGGTGTATTTCAGCTTGAATCAGGTGGTATGCGAAATGTACTTCGCGGGTTAAAACCGAATGAATTTGAAGATATTGTCGCTGTTAACTCGTTATATAGACCAGGACCAATGGAACAAATTCCGACCTTTATTGAATCAAAGCATGGAAAAAGAAAAATTGAATATTTACATCCGGACTTAAAGCCGATTTTAGAAAGAACGTACGGTGTAATTGTATACCAAGAACAAATTATGCAAATTGCGTCGAAATTAGCGGGATTCTCGCTCGGAGAAGCAGATTTATTACGCCGTGCAGTGAGTAAAAAAAATCGTGATATTTTAGATCAGGAACGTAAGCATTTTGTGCAAGGTTGTTTACAAAATGGTTATGACGAGACATCCGCGGAGAAAATTTACGACTTAATTGTAAGATTTGCGAATTACGGTTTTAACCGAAGTCACGCGGTAGCCTACAGTATGATTGGATATCAGCTTGCTTACTTAAAAGCGAATTATACGCTGGAATTTATGACAGCATTATTATCAAGTGCAATTGGAAATGAAGATAAGATTGTGCAGTATATAAGAGAAACGAAACGGAAAGGTTTTCACGTTTTGCCGCCGTCTCTTCAGAGAAGTGGTTACAATTTCCAAATAGAAGGCAATGCGATACGTTACAGCTTACTTTCCATTCGAAACATCGGAATGGCTACAGTGACAGCATTACTCGAAGAACGAGAGAAAAAAATGTTTGAAGATTTATTTGAATTTTGTCTTCGCATGCCATCAAAGTTTGTAACAGAGCGAAATTTAGAGGCGTTCGTCTGGTCTGGATGTTTTGATGATTTTGGTGTTTCGAGAACGAATTTATGGAAAAGTCTTAAAGGAGCGTTAGAGTACGCAAATCTTGCACGTGATTTAGGAGATGCTGTTCCGAAATCAAAATACGTACAAGGAGAAGAGCTCCCTTTTATTGAACAGTTAAATAAAGAAAAGGAAGCATTAGGCTTTTATTTATCAAGCTATCCGACAGCACAGTATGTAAAGCTAGCGAAAGAATTAGAAATTCCATCTCTTGCTCAGGCGATGCGGCATAAGAAAAAAGTACAAAGAGCGATCGTGTATATAACAAGCGTGAGAGTAATTCGTACGAAAAAGTTTCAAAAGATGGCGTTTATTACATTTTGTGATCAAAATGATGAAATGGAAGCAGTTCTTTTCCCAGAAACGTATATACATTTCTCAGATAAGTTACAAGAAGGCGCAATTGTATTAGTTGACGGCATGATTGAGCTTAGAAATCATAAGTTGCAATGGATTGTAAATGGGCTATATCCGTTAGAAGAAATGGATGTGTATGAAGAAAAGAAAGACGCATCTGTTTACGTGAAATTGCCGTCTCAGTATGAGAAAAAGTTGTTAAATCAGGTTACTAAAATATTGTTTGACTATTCGGGTTTTGCGAAAGTACTAATTTATTATGAAAAGGAACATAAAATGGTACAATTATCACGAAGTTTATCGATTCATCCAAGTGAAGAATGTTTAGGAGCACTTCGTGAAATTGTCGGGGAAGAAAATGTGGTTGTGAAAATATAATGGACAATTTCCCTACACTTCGATTATTATAGTAGTAGTGTTCGTGGTCAGACCACTTGGAGAAATTGATATCAGCTAGAATAATTTGAGGAGAGTGGATAGTTTGTCAACACTTCGTGAAGAAGCACTTCACATGCATAAAGTGCATCAAGGAAAATTAGAAACTGTATCAAAAGTAAAAGTAGAAAATGCAAAAGATTTAAGTCTTGCATATTCTCCAGGGGTTGCAGAGCCTTGTAAAGAAATTTATGACGATAAAAGTAAGGTATATGAATATACGATGAAGGGAAATATGGTAGCAGTTGTGACTGATGGAACGGCTGTACTTGGTCTTGGTAACATTGGACCTGAAGCATCTCTTCCAGTAATGGAAGGTAAAGCTGTATTATTCAAGAGCTTTGCTGGTGTAGATGCATTCCCGATTGCCTTAAATACAAACGATGTGGATAAAATTGTTGAAACTGTAAAATTAATGGAGCCAACTTTTGGCGGCGTTAACTTAGAGGATATCGCAGCACCAAACTGCTTCATTATTGAAGAGCGTTTGAAAAAAGAAACAAATATTCCTATCTTCCATGATGATCAACACGGAACAGCTATCGTAACAGTAGCAGGTCTTGTGAACGCGCTAAAATTAGTTGGAAAGAAAATGTCTGACATTAAAGTTGTCGCAAATGGTGCAGGTGCAGCAGGTATTGCAATTATTAAACTTTTATATCGCTATGGTGTACGCGACATTATTATGTGTGACCGTAAAGGTGCGATCTATGAGGGGCGTCCTACAGGTATGAATCCTGTGAAGGATGAAGTTGCAAAATATACAAATAAGAATCGTATCGAAGGTTCTTTAGCTGATGTTGTACAAGGTGCGGACGTATTCATTGGTGTATCTGCAGAAGGTGCATTAACAGAAGAGATGGTTCGTACAATGAATGACGATGCAATTATTTTTGCAATGGCGAATCCAGTTCCAGAAATTATGCCAGAATTGGCAAAAGCAGCGGGCGCAGCTGTTGTTGGAACGGGTCGTTCTGACTTCGCAAACCAAGTAAATAATGTACTAGCGTTCCCTGGTATTTTCCGCGGTGCACTTGACGTACATGCGACACAAATTAACGAAGAAATGAAGATGGCAGCTGTACAGGCTATTGCTGAGCTTGTAGCAGAAGATGAGTTGAATGCAGACTATATCATTCCTGCACCGTTTGACGCGCGTGTAGCGCCTCAAGTGGCAGCTTACGTTGCGAAAGCTGCAATGGAGACAGGAGTAGCTCGCCGTCAAGTAGATCCAAATGAGATTGCTGAGAAAACAAAACAATTAGCGCTGATTGGTAAAGAATAAGCGAGGAATTTCCATTGACATCATCAAATACAAAAGTATATCTCGAAATTGTAAAAAAAATCCGTTCCATTATGGAAGAAGATGGATTGGTGGCGGGGGATCGTTTGCCGTCTGAGCGTGAGTTAAGTTCACGTTTAAACGTAGGGCGTTCCTCTGTAAGAGAGGCATTGCGTGCTTTAGAACTGGTAGGATTGATTGAAACGAGACGTGGTGAAGGGACGTTTATTCGAAACTTTTACGATAACGGTCTTGTACAATTGATTGCGCCGTTCTTGCTGCAAGATGAGAAAACAATTCGTGATTTATTACAAACAAAACGATTGCTTGAGAAAGATATGATTCGAATTGGATGTAATTTACCGAAAGAAACATTTTCTAAAGTGCTAAGTAAATTAAACAAAGTACTTGAAGAAAATGAAAACTCAATTCCAATGCTTCATCAAACGTTCTTTAAAACACTTATTGAACAAGTCGATAATTATTTACTTTATCGCATTTGGATGATCGTAAATGATTACGTATCAACTCTTTCTTGTAAAGTTTCAGGAGATTCTATCGATATGTATAGAAAGCTTTATGCTACTTTGGAAGAAAAACAAGAAAGTGATGCACTAAAAATTTACGATGAATTAGTAGAGAATATACAGTTTCACTCGTAATGTATAAAATTTGTCGAAATGACCATGACACGTTATGACAAACATTCTATCGCGTAGCGGTTAAAGTTAAACGTAAAGAGTGAGGTTATTAGACAGATTGAGAAGATAAGGCTAACATCAAACTTTGGTGTTAGCCCAATTTTCTTCTTGCGCTAACCTTAGCTCTCAACGAAGGGGGTCAAATTGTGCTAAGAGATTTATTCGTGAAAAAGAAAAAGTACGCTGCAATACCTTCAGAACAAGTACGAAAAGATGTGCCGGATGGCGTTATGACAAAATGTCCGAAATGTAAAAAAATCATGTATACGAAAGAGGTTCTAAAAAATTTAAAAGTATGTGTGAATTGTGGATATCATCATCCTATGAATGCATGGGAACGTCTTGATAGTATATTGGACGAAGGGTCATTCCGTGAGTATGACAAAGAAATGGTTTCATTAAATCCACTCGAGTTTCCGGGGTACGAAGAGAAACTAGAGAGCGATCGTAAGAAGACTGAATTGAACGAAGCGGTTGTAACTGGTGAAGGAACAATTGATGACATGCTTGTTGTTGTTGCAGTAATGGATTCTCGTTTTCGAATGGGCAGCATGGGCTCTGTTGTAGGAGAGAAAATCGCCCGTGCAGTTGAAAAAGCATACGACTTACAAGTTCCATTTATTATCTTTACTGCGTCGGGTGGTGCCCGTATGCAAGAAGGGATATTAAGTTTAATGCAAATGGCAAAAACAAGCGTAGCTTTGAAAAAGCATAGTAATGCAGGAGGGTTATTTATTTCTGTTATGACTCACCCAACGACGGGCGGGGTTTCAGCGAGTTTCGCTTCACTTGGTGATTACAATCTTGCAGAGCCAGGTGCACTTATCGGATTTGCTGGTAGACGTGTAATTGAACAAACAGTGCGTGAGAAACTACCGGAAGACTTCCAAACGGCAGAATTTTTATTAGAGCACGGTCAATTAGATGCGGTGGTGCATCGTGATGATATGAGAGAATCGCTCCGTAAGATTTTAGAAGTTCATCAAGGAGGGGAAATGGCTGTATGGCAGAGCTAGAATTTGAGAAACCAGTTGTTGAGCTAAGAAATAAGATTCGTGAACTGAAAGACTATACGAAAAACAGCCAGATGGACTTCAGTGAGGAGATTCGTATTTTGGAAGACAAGTTAGAAAAATTAGAGGAAGATATATACGGCAATATGAAAGTATGGGACCGTGTTCAAATTGCTCGTCATGCAGAACGACCGACAACGCTCGATTATATTGAGCACTTATTTACTAATTTTTTTGAATGTCATGGAGATCGCCTATTTGGCGACGATGCAGCGATTGTCGGCGGCATTGCGAAATATAAGGGGATGCCAGTAACTGTAATTGGGCATCAACGCGGAAAAGATACGAAAGAAAATATTCGTCGTAATTTTGGGATGCCTCATCCAGAAGGATATCGAAAAGCACTGCGTCTAATGAAACAAGCGGAAAAGTTTAATCGTCCTATTATTTGTTTCATTGATACGAAGGGAGCTTATCCTGGTAAAGCAGCTGAAGAACGTGGACAAAGTGAAGCAATCGCCCGTAATTTATTTGAAATGGCGGGTTTAACTGTACCTGTTATTTGTATTGTTATCGGTGAAGGTGGTAGTGGTGGTGCGTTAGGTCTTGGAGTAGGAGATTACATTCATATGCTGGAAAATTCTACGTATTCTGTTATTACACCAGAGGGTGCGGCGGCAATTCTTTGGAAAGACGCTGGTAAAGCAAAAGAAGCTGCAGAAGCGATGAAAATTACAGCATTAGATTTGAAAGAATTAGGTGTAATTGACGAAATCATTCCAGAGGCGAAAGGCGGAGCGCATCGTAATATTTTAAAACAATCAGAAAATATAGATTTAATGCTTAAGAAAACATTTGAACAATTAAGCGGAATTTCGAAAGATGAATTAATCGAAAAACGTTATGAAAAATATATGAAAATTGGGCAAGTTTCGTTTTCAAACGCTTCCATTGGGATAAAATAATAAAAGCGTGCGTTCCTCTTCGCGAATGCACGTTTTTATTATGAAAAGACACATCTTCTCCATTGTGTTTTTATATTTTTTCGTGTTATTTTATTATAAGGCAAATAATCTTTATGAGGTGAGTACAAATGAAACGTATTGGTGTATTAACAAGTGGTGGAGATTCACCTGGTATGAATGCTGCCATTCGTGCAGTTGTTCGTAAAGCGATTTTCCATGATATTGAAGTATATGGTATTTACCATGGATACGCTGGTTTAATTTCTGGTCATATTGAAAAATTAGAACTTGGTTCTGTTGGCGATATTATCCACCGTGGTGGTACAAAATTATATACAGCAAGATGTCCTGAGTTTAAAGATCCAGAAGTACGACTAAAAGGTATCGAGCAATTAAAGAAGCACGGTATCGAAGGACTTGTTGTTATTGGTGGAGATGGTTCTTACCAAGGTGCTAAAAAATTAACTGAACAAGGATTCCCATGTGTTGGTGTACCAGGTACAATCGACAATGATATTCCTGGAACAGATTTCACAATTGGTTTCGATACAGCTTTAAATACTGTTATTGATGCAATTGATAAAATTCGTGACACAGCTACATCTCATGAACGTACATATGTTATCGAAGTAATGGGACGTCATGCTGGAGATATCGCATTATGGGCTGGTTTAGCTGATGGTGCTGAAACAATTTTAATTCCAGAAGAAGAGTATGACATGGAAGATGTTATTGCTCGTCTGAAGCGTGGTAGTGAACGTGGTAAAAAACACAGTATTATCATTGTGGCTGAAGGTGTTGGAAGTGCAATTGACATCGGTAAGCATATTGAAGAAGCAACAAACTTTGATACTCGTGTAACTGTGTTAGGTCACGTACAGCGTGGTGGATCACCAAGTGCACAAGACCGTGTATTAGCAAGTCGTCTTGGCGCAAGAGCAGTTGAATTGTTAATTGCTGGTAGAGGTGGACGTTGTGTAGGTATTCAAGATAATAAACTTGTTGATCATGATATTATCGAAGCGTTAGCTCAAAAGCATACAATCGATAAAGATATGTATCAATTATCTAAAGAATTATCCATCTAATCGGCTTAATGTCGGATATTTGGGAACGGTTTCATAATTTTCGGAGGTGCAATATGCGTAAAACTAAAATTGTATGTACTATAGGTCCTGCTAGTGAAAGTATTGAGAAATTAGAACAATTAATCGAAGCGGGTATGAACGTTGCTCGTTTAAACTTCTCTCATGGTAGCCATGAAGAGCACGGCGCTCGTATTAAAAACATTCGTGAAGCTTCAAAGAAAACTGGTAAAACAGTTGGTATCTTACTTGATACAAAAGGTCCAGAAATCCGTACTCACGACTTCGTAGACGGACAAGCTGAGCTTGTAACAGGTGCAGAAGTAGTTCTTTCTACTGAGCAAGTATTAGGTACTGCAGAGAAGTTCTCTGTATCTTATGCTGGTCTTTATGATGATGTAGACCCAGGTTCTCGTATTCTAATCGATGACGGCCTTATCGAACTAGAAGTAATCGAAAAAGCTGACGGAAACATCCGTACAAAAGTTCTTAACAGCGGAACTGTAAAAAATAAAAAAGGTGTTAACGTACCAAACGTAAGCATTAAGCTTCCTGGTATCACTGAAAAAGACGTAAAAGATATCGTTTTCGGTATCGAACAAAAAGTTGATTTCATCGCAGCTTCATTCGTACGTAAAGCATCTGACGTATTAGAAATCCGTGAATTATTAGAAGAACATAAAGCTCAATATATCCAAATCGTACCAAAAATCGAAAACCAAGAGGGTATCGATAACATCGATTCAATCTTAGAAGTTTCTGACGGTTTAATGGTAGCTCGTGGTGATATGGGTGTAGAAATTCCACCAGAAGAAGTACCATTAGTACAAAAACGTCTAATCAAAAAATGTAACGTGTTAGGTAAGCCAGTTATTACTGCAACACAAATGTTAGATTCTATGCAACGTAACCCACGTCCAACTCGTGCGGAAGCAAGTGACGTAGCTAATGCGATCTTCGATGGTACAGATGCAATCATGCTTTCAGGTGAAACAGCTGCTGGTCAATACCCAGTAGAAGCAGTAACAATGATGGCTAACATTGCAGTACGTGTTGAAAAATCATTACAGTATGAAGATATGTTCAAAAAACGTATTAAAGAGTTCACTCCAACAATTACAGATGCAATTAGCCAATCTGTTGCGCATACAGCACTTGCTCTTGATGTAGCTGCAATCGTAGCTCCAACAGAAAGTGGATATACTGCGAAAATGATCTCTAAATACCGTCCGAAATCTCCAATCGTAGCTGTAACATCTGACGAGCAAGTAGGACGTCGTCTTGCACTTGTTTGGGGTGTACAAGCATTTATGGCTGGAAAACGTGCAGCGTCTACTGACGAAATGTTAGATACTGCAATTCAAACAGGTATGGATGCAGGTCTAATTGGACTTGGAGACACTGTAGTAATCACTGCTGGTGTACCAGTTGCTGAAACAGGTACAACAAACTTAATGAAAATCCACGTTGTTGGTGAAGAAGTTGCGAAAGGACAAGGAATCGGTCGTAAAGCTGCAAAAGGTAAAGTAGTTGTAGCGAAAACAGCTGCTGAAGCTGTAGCGAACGTAAACAAAGGTGATATCCTTGTTACAACAAGCACTGATAAAGATATGATTCCTGCAATCGAAAAAGCTGCTGCTCTAGTTGTAGAAGAAGGCGGTCTAACAAGCCACGCGGCTGTTGTAGGTGTATCAATCGGTATTCCTGTTATCGTTGGTGTAAACGGCGTAACAGCAACTTTAAAAAATGGCCAAGAAGTAACAGTTGATGCAGCACGCGGAATTGTTTATAATGGACATGCGGAAGTGCTATAAGTAATACGGAGAGAAGGATCGGAGTCCTTCTCTTTTTTTTTACACAAAAATGAGGTATAACTAGCTTGAGACGTCTGAAATTGCTTTTAAAAGCTATTTATTATGAGGTTTGATATGTGAAATGTATTCGGCTTTTATATGGTGTGTATGGGCGTTGTGAGG
Source organism: Bacillus cereus group sp. BfR-BA-01379 (assembly GCF_022663605.1). NCBI lineage: Bacteria > Bacillati > Bacillota > Bacilli > Caryophanales > Bacillaceae > Bacillus > Bacillus cereus group sp. BfR-BA-01379. The sequence continues at coordinate 47,099 of NZ_JAKUFT010000004.1, read as the reverse complement.
CGTTTAAAGTGATGGTGTGAGAGAGGAGTGTAGAACTATGAAGTGGTTACTATTCTTGTTTATTTTAATACCGGCGATTGAGATTACAGTCTTAATTGGATCGAGTCATGTAATAGGTTTATGGTCTACGTTCGCTATGATTGTATTTACGGGTGTTGTAGGTGTCTATTTGGCGAAAAGGCAAGGATTTAAAGTACTTGGAGAGATTCAATCTAAGTTGAATAGAGGAGAAATGCCAGGGGCGGCAGTACTCGATGGTATTTTTATCTTTGTAGGAGGTATTCTTTTGGTACTTCCTGGATATGTAACGGATATAATAGGTTTGATCTTTGTTATCCCTGTGACAAGGGCTTTATTGAAGCCATTTGTTATGAAATGGATGGAATGGAAGTTTAGAAAGAACTCTACTATTATCGTTCAGAAATAGTGCTTAGATTATAGCGATCTAAGCACTATTTTTTTTGCCCGCAAAAGGAAGGGGATGGAGCTCTGTTAATTAAAGTTTTGTTGTATCATGTTTTAAAATTTGGTGAGTGCGAAGGAGTTAAGTGGAAGTCGGATTGCCCATGAAAGTTCATAATCGGTGGTGGGCAAAATCCTTATTAGTTGTGTGTTTTTTGATTGGATATGTGATTTGGGGAGTTGGTAGCTCTTAATGAGTGTGCTACAAGAAAGTTTTTGTGGACTCCAACTTGTTTTTGTATATAAAAAGAATTAATTGGTATGGAAAAGTTAAATAAGAGCAGGGGAGTTAGTAGGTTAAGTCTCGTTTTACGCTATTTTGTATATTTATTCATTTACATAAAAAGTAATAAATGTAAGTAATAATTATGAAAATAACGGAATAAATATGTAAAAAGACCTCGAAATATGCGTTTTTTATACAAAAAAACAAGAGAATGATCCTTTTTGGGTGCAATTCTCTTGTTGGATGTAATAAGTATGAAAAATAAGTACAAGGAATAATCAGTGGGAATTTCCCACTGATTACATGTAAGTTTTGTTGTATATGAATTAGAAACTATTATTTTGAAGGTGAGCCTTTAATATATTTCCATAAATCATGGAATACACGAGCTTTGTGCAATGTATTAAGTAGTACTAAGGTGACTGGACCGATGATTAATCCTAAAAAGCCAAAGAGTTTAAAGCCGACAAATAGAGCAATTAGTGTTGCTAATGGATCGAGGCCGATATTAGATGAAAGTACTTTAGGCTCCATAATTTGTCTTTGGACAATCACGACGATGTATAAGATGAGAAGACCGATGGCGAAAGCAGTGTCGCCAGTGAAAAATACGTATATAACCCAAGGGACGAAGACGGCGCCTGTTCCTAGATACGGGAGTAAATCTACAACCCCTGTAATAATCGCGATAGTAATGGCGTATGGTACGCGTAATATTAACAGTCCGATTAGTACAATAACAGTTGTCATAGATACGAGTGTAAGTTGAGCTTTAAAAAAACCAAATAAAGCTTTTCTTAAATCAACAAAAATAGTTTTTCCATAGCCATGAACACGATTGGGCAAAAATTTTCTTACTTTCTGAGCAAGACGGTGCCAATCGTAACTAATGAAGAAAGTGGCTAATAAAACGAATACAAGTACAGTTAAAGTTGTTGGTAATGCACTAATGAAATTTGTTAACCCGCTTATAATAGCCGTTAAAAGTTCTTTCATTTGCGTCGTTGCTTCGGTTCCTAAGTTTTGAATGTTTTGTGTAATCGTATAGCGCTGTGGTTCCCCAAGATGATTAAATTTAGAAATTAAATCATCATAGAGAGGCATAATATGATTAAGTGCAAATTGTTGCGCGAATGCAACGATATCTGGAAACTTTACTGTAACAAGTTGTAGTAAGTATGTTGTGGCAGATATTGCTTCTGTTACAAGATATGTAACGAGTCCGACGATAGCTCCGAATACGAGAATTAAGCTAACGAGTACTGCTAGTGCGCGGGGAAATTGTAGTTTTTGATTAAGGAAATTGACGACAGGATTAATCAAATAAGCAAATGCGAAAGCGATAATAAAAGGGTAGATAAGTCCTGACATATATAGTAATGCATAGAACCCGGCTACCGTTGCTACAATGACAAATATGAGTCGCAATATCATATATAGTAAGTTTCGGTTCAAAGATGTATACCTCCCATTCCAATTTGGATTATCCTAGTTCGTTCAACTTATAACGAGTGTGCTCCACTGATTAAAGTTTCACTTTATGTTATAGTGGAATGATGGATTTTTCCTGCTTTTTCAGTATATGAGTGACCGGAAAAGCTTGGTGTTGATGCTTCTACTATATGGTAAAAACTTCATTTTCTCTTCTTTTTATTTTACCTGTTTCTTATTAGAAAAGAAAGGTGAGACGACCGTTTTTAAAAATGTATACATGCTTAAATTTTTGATGGTTAGCGTTTCAATTTGTCATTTTAAAATATGAAAAAATGAAGTGGTTATTGTTGCATATACATCGATATAGCATGTATAACGATAGGTTTAAAGGTATTTTTGTTTGGAAATGAGTTCATTATTTTCAGAAAGGAAGTGCAAACATGATTAGTCAGTCAACGTTATTTTTATTCATACTACTTATTATAGGACTTATTGCGAAAAACCAATCGCTTACTGTAGCCATTGGCGTGTTATTTTTATTGAAATTTACGTTTCTAGGAGATAAAGTCTTTCCTTATCTACAAACGAAAGGGATTAACCTCGGTGTAACGGTTATTACAATAGCAGTACTCGTACCGATTGCGACTGGGGAAATAGGTTTTAAACAACTTGGAGAAGCGGCGAAATCGTATTATGCATGGATTGCGTTAGCTTCAGGGGTAGCGGTTGCTTTGTTAGCGAAAGGCGGCGTACAATTATTGACGACGGATCCTCATATTACAACTGCGCTCGTTTTCGGTACAATTATAGCGGTTGCTTTATTTAATGGGGTTGCTGTAGGTCCATTAATTGGGGCTGGAATTGCCTATGCAGTTATGAGTATTATACAGATGTTTAAATAAGAAATTTTATAGTAATATAAAATTTTTGAATTCTTTCTGTTCACAAAAGTCAGATAATTGTTTATAATAGGATTAGAAACTTTGAAAAGTTACATAACAGCAGAGACTTTACACCAGATAAAATAAAAACAACATAAAACAATTTTATAATGATATTGTTTTATGTTGTTTTTATCATAAAACTCTTCGGAATTCATTTTCCTCACTAACTTGTTGTTTTGAGCGTGAGGATTCGGGGAGACATTCACGCTCATGCTTTCCATGTAAACAATGGACATAAGAGGAGAACATCGCAACAAATTTGCATGATCGTGCATTTTGCTTGCCTAAAGAGTGAACGGGCGTTCATAATTCAAAAGGGGAGCAAATAGATATAAGGAGCAAGGTTGGGAGAATTTTCAGGAAAAGGAGAGAATGTCATGACTGTTATTCGAGGTTTAGAAGGGGTAGTAGCAACAACATCATCTGTGAGCTCTATTATTGATGATACATTAACGTATGTTGGGTATAATATTGATGATTTAGCGGAGAATGCTACATTTGAAGAAGTAGTGTACTTATTATGGCATCGCAAGCTTCCTAATGAACAAGAACTAGCGAAATTTAAAGAGACTGTATCGGAATACTATAAAGTCCCAGGTGAGATTTTAACATATTTGAAACAAGTAGATTTAAAAATCGCACATCCGATGTCTGTTTTACGAACTGCAATTTCCATGCTATCATTATACGATGAGAGCGCTGAAATTATGGATGAAAACTCCAATTATTTGAAAGCGGTTAAATTGCAGGCTCAAGTAGGAACTTTAGTTGCTGCTTATGCAAGAATTCGTAAAGGTTTAGATGTTGTTGAGCCTAGAAACGATTTATCATTAGCTGCAAACTTCTTGTATATGTTAAATGATCGCGAGCCAAATGAAGTTGAAATTGAAGCTTTTGATAAGGCGCTTGTACTTCATGCAGATCATGAGTTAAACGCTTCTACATTTACTGCACGTGTTTGTGTAGCTACACTGTCAGATGTATATTCTGGTATTACGGCAGCGATCGGTGCGTTAAAAGGTCCTCTTCACGGCGGGGCAAATGAAAATGTAATGAAGATGTTAACTGAAATTGGCGAAGAAGAAAATGTAGAATCATATATTCATAATGCTCTTCAAAATAAAGTGAAAATCATGGGCTTTGGCCACCGTGTATATGAGCAGGGTGATCCACGTGCGAAACATTTACGCGAAATGTCCAAGAGATTATGCGTGCTTTTAGGAGAGAACAAATGGTATAATATGTCTATCAAAATTGAAGACATTGTAACAAAAGAAAAAGGTCTTCCACCAAATGTTGATTTCTATTCAGCTTCTGTATACCATTGTTTAGGAATTGACCATGACTTATTTACACCTATTTTTGCAATTAGCCGTATGTCAGGCTGGTTAGCTCATATTCTAGAACAATATGAAAACAACCGTTTAATCCGTCCGCGTGCTGATTATAATGGACCAACACATCAAGTGTATGTTCCAATTGCACAACGATAAGCGAAAAACACTATTTTGATAGTGAAAATACGCTTTCAAAAGTCTGATTTTTTAGGAAAGACGTAATGATTAGAATATTTTAATTTGAATAACGGTTTGAACTGAGGGGTTATTCCCTCAGTTTCATACATATGAAATTTCAAACATGGGGGTTATCACATTGACAACAGGTGAAAAAATTACTGTAACTAACGGTGTTATGAATGTACCAAACAATCCGATTATTCCATTTATCGAAGGAGATGGAATTGGTCCTGATATTTGGGCAGCTGCATCTCGTGTACTAGAAGCAGCAGTTGAAAAAGCTTATGATGGTGAGAAGAAAATCGTTTGGAAAGAAGTGCTTGCAGGGGAAAAAGCATTCAACCAAACAGGCGAGTGGTTACCAGAAGAAACTTTAAATTTAATCCGTGAATATTTAATCGCGATTAAAGGTCCACTTACAACTCCAGTAGGCGGTGGTATTCGTTCTCTAAACGTAGCACTTCGTCAAGAATTAGATTTATATGTATGTCTACGTCCAGTACGTTATTTTGAAGGTGTTCCTTCACCTGTAAAACGTCCGGAAGATACTGATATGGTTATTTTCCGTGAGAATACAGAAGACATTTATGCTGGAATTGAATATGCACAAGGATCTCCAGAAGCAGAAAAAGTTCTTGCTTTCTTAAAAGAAGCAATGGGTGTTAATAAAATCCGCTTCCCAGAAACATCTGGTATTGGTATTAAACCAATCTCAGAAGAAGGGACAAAGCGTCTTGTTCGTGCTGCAATTCAATATGCAATTAACGAAAAACGTTCTTCTGTTACATTAGTTCATAAAGGAAACATTATGAAATTTACAGAAGGTGCTTTCAAAAACTGGGGTTACGAAGTAGCGGAACAAGAATTCGGCGACAAAGTATTTACTTGGGCTGAATATGACCGTATCGTTGAGAAAGATGGTAAAGATGCAGCGAATAAAGCGATGGCAGATGCTGAAGTGGCTGGAAAAATCATCGTAAAAGATTCTATTGCAGACATCTTCTTACAACAAATTTTAACTCGTCCACGTGAGTTCGATGTTGTTGCAACAATGAACTTAAACGGAGACTATATCTCTGATGCACTTGCTGCACAAGTAGGTGGAATTGGTATTGCACCTGGTGCAAACATTAACTATGTGACTGGACATGCTATCTTTGAAGCTACACACGGTACAGCTCCAAAATATGCAGGTTTAGACAAAGTAAATCCATCTTCAGTTCTTCTTTCTGGTGTATTATTATTAGAGCACTTAGGATGGAACGAAGCTGCGAAATTAGTAACTGCTTCTGTTGAGAACACAATTGCTTCAAAAGTAGTAACTTATGATTTCGCACGCTTAATGGAAGGTGCAACTGAAGTGAAATGTTCTGAGTTCGCTAATGAACTTATTAAAAACATGGATGTAGCGATAATCAAAAACGCATAATTAAAGCGGGGGGTAAATTATGACAATCAAACGCAAGAAAGTTTCAGTCATCGGTGCAGGATTTACAGGAGCAACAACAGCATTCTTATTAGCACAAAAAGAACTTGCAGATGTTGTATTAGTGGACATTCCACAACTGGAAAATCCAACAAAAGGGAAAGCGTTAGATATGTTAGAAGCGAGCCCAGTACAAGGTTTTGATGCTAACATTATTGGAACATCTGATTACGCAGATACTGCTGATTCTGACGTTGTCGTTATTACAGCAGGTATTGCACGTAAGCCTGGTATGAGCCGTGATGACTTAGTAGCAACAAACTCTAAAATTATGAAAAGTATTACGCGCGACATTGCAAAACATTCACCAAATGCGATTATTGTTGTATTAACAAATCCAGTTGATGCAATGACATATTCTGTATTTAAAGAAGCAGGATTCCCGAAAGAGCGTGTTATCGGTCAATCGGGCGTATTAGATACAGCTCGTTTCCGTACATTTATTGCACAAGAATTAAATCTTTCTGTGAAAGACATTACAGGATTTGTTCTTGGTGGCCACGGCGACGATATGGTACCTCTTGTACGTTATTCTTATGCAGGTGGCATTCCGTTAGAAACGTTAATTCCGAAAGAGCGTTTAGAAGCAATCGTAGAACGTACCCGTAAAGGTGGCGGCGAGATTGTAGGCTTATTAGGAAACGGTAGTGCATATTACGCACCGGCTGCTTCTTTAGTTGAAATGACAGAAGCAATTTTAAAAGATCAACGCCGTGTATTACCGGCTATTGCGTACCTTGAAGGTGAATATGGTTATAGCGACCTTTACTTAGGGGTACCAGTAATTCTAGGTGGTAACGGAATTGAAAAAATTATTGAATTAGAACTTCTTGCAGATGAAAGAGAAGCGTTAGATCGCTCTGTAGAATCTGTACGTAATGTTATGAAGGTTCTTGTTTAATAATTAAATATAAGCGGAAAAAGATTCGGGGCCCCGAATCTTTTTCTACTATTTATTTCAAATGTTTTTTTGAAATAATATGAAAACGCTATCATTTGGTGTATCCTATAATGAAACTATAGATTTATACTATACATTGCCCTCATCATAGTAAATTTCGGATTAGGTATCGGTTTTAGTAGGATAATAAGGTGAAAAAATCGGAGGGGGTTGTAACATGTTAAAGAAAAAAGTTCAAATTGGTCGTAGAATGGATGAAATTACAGTAGGAGAGAAATTATCTATCACTGAAAAAATTGAGGATAAAGATTTGTTATTGTACTTAGGGTTAACAAATGATGCCAATCCATTATATATTCAGCATGATTACGCATCCCAAACTCCGTATGAAAAGCCGATTGTACCAAGCATTATGCTAACGGGAATGATTACAACGGCAGTTACGAAATATTTACCAGGTCCAGGTAGTCATATTACAAGGAAGGACCTTACGTTCGTGAAGCATGTTCACCATTATGAAACGTTACAAATCCACTTTGAAGTTGTGGCTGTTTCCGAGGAGGAACATACAATTGATATGCTTGTATCTGCCCATGATGAAAAAGGAGAAACGGTTGTAAAGGGCTCTTTAACAGTAACGCCGCCTTTTAAATCAGTTTCTATTATGGAAAAAGCATTAGATAATTTTTAAAACATGAAAATATGAATAGCGCTAGCATACCTTTCTATAAGGGGGCTAGCGCTATTTTTAGTTGAAGAATCCTTGTGTGAATCCTTCGGCGAAATCGGAACAACCTGTTTTAATCGTGTCCCAGCTCGGTACGTTAAAGGTAAGGAAACATGTAACTACTAAAGTTAAAATAGGTAGTAATATTCGCATAATAGACCTCTCTGCATGTTGTTTATTTATATATTTAAATTAATAATATATTTATTGGTAATCGAAGTCAATGAAAGGTGTGATTTTTAAGGTGAAGTGGAAAAAAGAAGACGTTATCTTTGAAACGATAAGAGAAGCTGAAGTGTGGGCAGACGGGGTCGCGAATGAAATGTATGGAAGAGTATTTGATGGATATGAAACGCTAGACTATAAAGTAGCGTATGCTCTTGCGTTTTTGTTAGCGCAAAATCGAGAATTTAATATTCATCCCGCTTTAATGGGCAGTAAGACCCCCACCTCAAAGTTCAGCGAAAGCAAAGAAGTTAGGTGGGGGATCAACTGCCCATAAAAGTCCGATTGGTGAGGGCTAATAATCAGTGGGGGATGAAGAAAACCCCCACTGATTAAAGTTTCACTTTATACGGAAGTAGAATGTAATGAAACTATAGAAGTATATAAAGTATGGATAACAATAAGTTAATTAAGCCAAGTGTAATTGTTTTTAGGAATAATGATAGTACAAATGAGCTTCATGTATAGACAATTATATTGAGAGGGACCTTGTTTTCTAGTATGATGAGAATAACGGGGAAAATACTAGGATGAAGAAGGTTTCAAGTCTATAACTTGGAGGAAAAGAATGAACAATCGTATTTTAGTAGTTGATGATGAGGAGTTTATCTTAACTTTAATTGAATTTAATCTACAACAAGCTGGGTTTGAAGTAATAACAGCGATGGATGGAGAAATGGCGCTTCAAAAAGCGACAACAGAACGCCCAGATTTAATTATATTAGATTTAATGCTTCCGAAAATGGATGGTATGGAAGTGTGTAAAGAATTACGATTGCAGCGCGTTATGACGCCGATTTTAATGTTAACAGCAAAAGATGATGAATTTGATAAGGTGCTAGGTCTTGAACTTGGGGCAGATGATTATATGACGAAGCCATTTAGCCCAAGGGAAGTTGTTGCGCGTGTGAAGGCAATTTTGCGCCGCACGAAATTGCAACAAGAAGAACAAGTTAAAGAAACATCAGATGAAGAGAGCATCACAATTGCTGAACTTAAAATTTTGCCGGAATTTTATGAGGCTTATTTCCAAGGAAGAAAGCTTGAATTAACACCAAAAGAATTTGAACTACTCGTTTATCTTGCGAAAAATAAAAGTCGCGTGTTGACACGTGATCAATTATTAAGTGCTGTATGGAACTATGATTTTGCTGGTGATACACGAATTGTTGACGTTCATATTAGCCATTTGCGCGATAAAATTGAAAAAAATACGAAAAAACCGACGTACATTAAAACGATACGTGGTTTAGGATATAAATTAGAGGAGCCAAAAGGGGATGAATAAATTTCGTTCCAGGCTTCTTTTTACATTTGTTTCTCTTATTGTTTTTATTTTAGTTGGACTAGGTTTATTGCTGGAAACTGTGTTTGAAAACTACTATATAGAACATGCCAAAGAGAGAATGGTAAAAGAGACAGAGTATGTTGCAGTATTAGCAGAAGAACAAGGTTTTGATGAGGTTTTAAAAAATCCATATGTATTTGAAAAGTTAGAAGAAAAAATCCAGGCTTCTATTGCATTTGTAGATGAAAAAAAGAAAGTGCAATATAGCGGCGGAGAACAGTCTGCATTTAGCCAAGGGATAATGAAAGAACTTACTTCTGAAACAGCGAAACAAAGAAATAAAGTCATTACGAAAGAAACAGATCAGAATAATGAATTTTACCATGCGGTATTCGTTCAAGATGTAGCAGGGAAACAAGGGTATATTTTGGTGAAAAGTACAATTGAGCCTTTGAAAGCTGTTCATCAAAAAACGTGGGGATTATTAATTATCGGATTTGTGATCGCTTGTCTCGTAGTCGTATTTTTAGGTATGAAAATTACAGGGCAATATATTAGACCAATTGAATCCGTTACGAAAGTGGCTATCGAATTAGCGAAGGGAAATTATAAAGCACGCGCTTATGAAAGTCATTCAGATGAAACAGGAATGCTGAGTAAAGCGATTAATATTTTAGCCCGTAATTTACAAGAGATGACACTTGAGCAAGAAATGCAACAAGATCGTCTGCATACGTTAATTGAAAATATGGGCAGCGGAATGATTTTAATTGATAGCCGCGGTTATATAAACCTTGTAAACCGTTCGTATAAGGAGACTTTCCACGTAACAGATGAAGAATATTTAGATCGTTTATATTATGAGTCGTTTCATCATACAGAAATTATAGAGCTCGTGGAAGAAATCTTTATGACAGAAGTGAAAGTGCGTAAACAAATGTTATTGCCGCTTGGAATTGAACGAAAGCATTTCGAAGTATATGGAGCACCAATTATCGGGACGAACCATGAATGGAAAGGGATTGTCCTTGTATTCCATGACATTACTGAGCTAAAGAAATTAGAACAAATGAGAAAAGACTTTTTAGCGAATGTTTCTCATGAACTAAAGACACCGATTACTTCTATTAAAGGTTTTTCAGAAACTCTCTTGGACGGTGCTATGGATAATAAAAAATTCTGCGAACATTTCTTGCACATTATTTTAAAAGAAAGTGAACGCATGCAAGGGTTAATTGAAGATTTATTAGATTTATCAAAGATTGAGCAACAAGGATTTAAATTGAATATGGGGACCGTTGATATGAAGGGACTTCTTGAAGACATTCATATGGTGCTTGATAATAAAGCAGGAGAAAAAGAAATTTCTTTACAAGTAAATGCGCTAAAAGGAGTCTCGGTCATTGGAGATCCAAGTCGTTTGAAGCAAATCTTTATTAATTTAATGAATAACGCAATCGTATATACGCCGGCTGGAGGCGTTGTTTCTGTAGAATTAGCAGAAGATAAATATAATGCTTATATAAAGGTATCGGATACGGGAATTGGTATTAGTAAAGATGAAATTCCGCGTATTTTTGAACGCTTTTATCGAGTGGATAAAGCGAGAAGTAGGAATACTGGTGGTACAGGCCTTGGATTATCGATTGTAAAGCATTTAGTTGAGGCGCATCACGGTACGATTACAGTGGATAGTGAAGTTGGGGAAGGGACAACATTTACAGTTGTTTTACCAAAATCAGCAACCGAAAAATAGGATGAAGGATGTTTACAATATATTAACAATGGCTTAATTAAATATTAATAAAGCTCTGTTAATATAATACATGAAAACCCCTTCATCCAAGGAGTAATTTTGGACGAGAATAGTTATGCTGTTCTCGTCACTTCCCTTATATGTTAATGAACGTTTGTATATATGATAGAAAATAGCCGTTATTTTTCTTCTCTCTATTAGTCATGTTAATATAGAGAGAGGAAAGGAACGGTTTTTTTCTGTGAAAAAAATCATTTCAAATTTGTATGGGGAGGTTTATGCTTTGGAAAAAAAGGTCGTATTAGTAGATGGTAATAATATCGCGTATCGTGCTTTCTTTGCACTACCGCTTTTAAATAACGACAAAGGTATACATACGAACGCAATTTACGGTTTTACAATGATGTTAATGAGAATATTAGAGGAAGAAAAACCGACGCATATGTTAGTAGCGTTTGATGCAGGTAAAACAACGTTCCGTCATAAAACGTATAGTGATTATAAAGGAGGACGTCAAAAGACTCCACCTGAATTGTCAGAGCAATTCCCGTTTATTCGTGAGATGCTTGATGCATTCAATGTACCGCGTTATGAATTAGAAAATTATGAAGCGGACGACATTATGGGAACGCTAGCGAAAGAAGCAAGTGAACAAGGAGCAAATGTAAAAGTTATTTCAGGAGATAAAGATTTACTTCAGCTTGTTTCTGATAACACGCTTGTATGCATTCCTCGAAAAGGGATTACGGAAGTAGATGAATATACGACAGAAGCTTTATTTGAGAAATACAGCTTATCACCAAAGCAAATTATCGATATGAAAGGTTTAATGGGAGACCAATCAGATAATATTCCAGGGGTACCAGGAGTTGGTGAAAAAACTGCGATTAAATTGTTAACACAGTTTGGAACGGTTGAAGAAGTGTATGAAAATATAGAGCAAGTAAGCGGGAAAAAATTAAAAGAAAAGCTAGAAGCAAATAAAGACCAAGCTCTTATGAGTAAAGATCTTGCAACTATTATTACAGATGCGCCGATTACAGTGCATGTGGATGATATGGAGTATAAAGGATATGAAGCAAGTGATGTCATTCCAATGTTCGAGAATTTAGGATTTACATCTCTTTTAAATAAATTAGGTGTTACGCCAGAAGAAACGGCTCCAGCTGAATTAGATGATATTACATTTGATATTGTGGAAGAAGTTACAGAAGAAATGCTTCAGCAAGATAGTGCGCTTATTGTTGAAGTACAAGAAGATAACTATCATAAAGCGGACATTCAAGGTTTTGGTATTCAAAATGAAAATGGTTGTTACTTTATTCAGACAGACATTGCTCTTAAGTCAGATGCTTTTAAAGAGTGGCTTGCAGATGGAGAAATGAGAAAGCATACATTTGATGCGAAGCGTGCGATCGTGGCACTTAAATGGAATGATATAGATATGCAAGGGATTGACTTTGATCTATTAATCGCTGCTTATTTACTTGACCCAGCTGATACGGATAAAGATTTCCGTACTGTAGCGAAAATGAAAGAAACGCATGCCGTGAAATCCGATGAAGAAGTTTACGGAAAAGGTGCAAAGCGTGCTGTTCCAGAGCTAGAAGTAGTAGCGGAGCATGTAGCTCGTAAAGTGCACGTATTATATGATGTAAAGCAAACATTCGTAGAAGAGTTACAAAAGAATGAGCAATATGAACTGTTTACAGAGTTAGAATTACCACTTGCGCGTGTATTAGCTGATATGGAAGTAAAAGGTGTAAAAGTTGATACGGAGCGTCTTCGTAATATGGGAGAAGAACTTGCAGGTAGATTAAAGGAAATGGAACAGGAAATTTATAAGCTTGCGGGAACAGAATTTAATATTAATTCACCGAAGCAGCTTGGTGTTATTCTGTTTGAGAACTTAAACTTACCAGTTATTAAAAAGACGAAAACAGGTTATTCTACGTCAGCTGATGTACTAGAAAAGCTTATGGATCGCCATGAAATCATTCCAAACATTTTACATTATCGTCAATTAGGGAAACTAAATTCAACTTATATTGAAGGTTTATTAAAAGTTGTGCATGAAGATTCGTCTAAAATCCATACTCGTTTCAATCAAGTATTAACGCAAACAGGTCGATTGAGTTCAACGGATCCGAACTTGCAAAATATCCCGATTCGATTAGAAGAAGGAAGAAAGATTCGTCAGGCATTTGTTCCATCAGAAGAAGGATGGATTATGTACGCGGCAGATTATTCACAAATTGAACTTCGTGTATTAGCTCATATTGCAAATGATAAAGGGCTAGTTGACGCGTTCCAACATGACATGGATATTCATACGAAAACAGCTATGGATGTATTTGGCGTTGAAAAAGATGAAGTAACTTCAAATATGAGACGACAAGCGAAAGCTGTTAACTTCGGAATTGTGTATGGTATTAGTGATTATGGTCTTTCACAAAACTTAGGAATTACAAGAAAAGCAGCAGCGGAATTTATTGAAAAGTATTTAGAAAGCTTCCCTGGTGTACAAGAATACATGGACGACATCGTAAAAGATGCGAAACAAAAAGGATATGTGGCTACATTATTAAATCGCCGCCGTTATATTCCGGAAATTACGAGTCGTAATTTCAATTTACGTAGTTTTGCTGAGCGTACAGCTATGAATACACCAATTCAAGGTACTGCAGCAGATATTATTAAAAAAGCGATGATTATTATGGCAGATCGTTTAGAAGAAGAAGGATTACAAGCTCGTCTTCTTCTGCAAGTACACGATGAATTGATATTTGAAGCACCACAAGAAGAAATTGAAAAATTAGAGAAGCTTGTACCAGAAGTAATGGAGCATGCAATTGAACTTGTAGTTCCGCTGAAAGTTGATTCTTCTTACGGTCCAACTTGGTACGACGCAAAATAAGGAAGTGATGAAATGCCTGAATTACCAGAGGTTGAAAACGTCAGACGGACACTTGAAAATCTTGTAACAGGAAAAACGATTGAAGATGTCATTGTTACGTATCCGAAAATAGTAAAACGACCGGATGATGCAGAAATCTTTAAAGAAATGCTAAGAGGCGAGAAGATTGAAAGTATAAAGCGAAGAGGAAAGTTTTTGCTTTTATATGTAACGAATTATGTTATTGTTTCACACTTGCGTATGGAAGGTAAGTTTTTATTGCATCAAGAGGGTGAACCAATTGATAAGCATACGCACGTCCGTTTCTTATTTACAGATGGAACTGAATTACATTATAAAGATGTGAGAAAGTTTGGTACGATGCATCTCTTTAGGAAAGGTGAAGAGTTGAATCAAATGCCTCTTGCTGACCTAGGTCCGGAGCCGTTTGATGCTGAATTGACACCGCAGTATTTACAAGAAAAATTGCAAAAGACCAATCGTAAAATAAAAGTTGTATTATTAGACCAGCGTCTTTTAGTAGGGCTTGGAAATATATATGTAGATGAAGTTTTATTCCGCTCTCAAATTCATCCGGAACGAGAAGCGTCGTCTTTAACAGCAGAAGAAATTGAACGAATTTACGAGGCGACTGTCACAACGCTAGGCGAAGCAGTGAAGCGTGGCGGAAGTACAATTCGAACGTATATCAACTCGCAAGGGCAAATTGGTTCGTTCCAAGAACTTCTAAATGTATACGGAAAAAAGGGAGAACCGTGTGTAACTTGCGGTACGATATTAGAAAAAACAGTTGTTGGCGGAAGAGGGACGCATTACTGCCCAATTTGTCAACCAAGAATATAGAAAAGAGATAACATCGGATAGGCATTTGTCATATACATACAGCAGGGCTATGTATAAGGGAGGAGCTTACCGATGTACCTTTATTTATCTCTTATTTTATTAGCTTTTACATTAAGCTTAGATAGCTGTAGTGTAGGGCTAACATATGGTTTAAGAAGCGTAAGAATTCCACTAAGATCTATTATAATTATCGGAATGTGTTCAGCGGCTGTTATGCTTGTTTCAATGGGAATTGGACATATGATCGCGAAAGTATTTTCACCTGTTATCGCAACGCGTATCGGTGGGCTTGTTCTTATTGGAATAGGAATTTGGGTATTATACCAATTTTTTCGAAGTGAGAAGAAAGAAGAACCGAAGCAAGAGGAAAAGGTTTGGAAATTAGAAATTGCTTCGCTCGGGCTAGTGATTCAAATTTTACGGAAACCGACTGTTGCAGATTTTGATAAATCAGGCACCATTTCTGCAGGAGAAGCGTTACTTCTTGGTATCGCTCTTTCTATAGATTCGTTCGGTGCTGGAATTGGTGCATCTTTATTAGGGTATGCACCTGCTATGATGGCGATATTAGTTGCGGTTATGAGTTCTTTGTTTTTATTTATTGGAATGAAACTTGGAACGGTTTTATCAAATATGAAATGGTTACAAAAATTTACATTCCTGCCTGGGGTATTACTCATTATTATTGGAATTTGGAAAATGTAAGTATGGGCGTGGAACATTAGTTTCGCGCCTTTTATATTGTGAGGAGGATTATGATGACGGTAGTAATTGGATTAACGGGAGGCATTGCAAGCGGGAAAAGTACGGTATCAGAAATGTTTCGTGAACTGAGTATACCAGTTATTGATGCGGATATTATTGCGAGAGAAGTTGTAGAGCGAGGAAAACCAGCATATAACAAAATAGTAGAAGTGTTTGGAACGGAAGTATTACAAGAAGATGGAGAACTGGACCGGCCGAAATTAGGAAGTGTCGTTTTCTATAATGAAGAAAAACGATTACAGTTAAATAAAATCGTTCATCCTGCAGTGCGTGAGGAAATGAATACGCAAAAGGAAATGTACATAAAGGAAGGTATGCAAGCGGTTGTGTTAGATATTCCTCTTCTGTTTGAGGGGAAATTAACCAGTCTCGTTGATCGTGTTTTAGTTGTAGCAGTTAAGCCACATACGCAATTAGAACGTTTAATGAAACGAAATAATTTTTCAGAAGAAGAAGCAACGGCTCGTATTCAATCTCAAATGCCGTTAGAAGAAAAAGTGAAGAATGCAGATGAAGTGATACATAATGATGGCACAATTATGGGAACGAAAACACAATTACAGGTGATTTTAAAGAATTGGAACATTATTGACTAAAAAATTGTGAAATTAATGAAAATGCTTAGTGACATATCCCCTTTTTGTGTTATACTATTATTGGGATTGGAGATAAATAGTATAACGCATTCAAGGGGGATAACATATTATGACTCGTGTGGCAATTAATGGATTTGGACGTATTGGGAGAATGGTATTTCGTCAGGCAATAAAAGAAAGCGCATTCGAAATTGTAGCAATCAATGCAAGCTATCCATCTGAAACGTTAGCACATTTAATTAAATATGATACAGTTCACGGCAAGTTTGACGGAACAGTAGAAGCATTTGAAGATCATTTATTAGTTGATGGGAAAATGATTCGCCTTTTAAACAACCGCGATCCAAAGGAATTGCCTTGGACAGATCTAGGTGTTGAAGTTGTAATTGAAGCAACTGGTAAATTTAATTCAAAAGAAAAAGCAATTCTTCATGTTGAAGCTGGAGCGAAAAAAGTTATTTTAACAGCGCCTGGTAAAAATGAAGATGTAACAATTGTAGTTGGTGTGAACGAAGACCAATTAGATATTACAAAACATACTGTTATTTCAAATGCATCTTGCACAACAAACTGTTTAGCGCCTGTTGTTAAGGTGTTAGATGAGCAGTTTGGAATTGAAAACGGTTTAATGACAACTGTTCACGCTTATACAAATGACCAAAAAAATATTGATAACCCACATAAAGATTTAAGAAGAGCGCGTGCTTGCGGACAATCAATCATTCCGACAACGACAGGCGCTGCGAAAGCGCTTGCAAAAGTTCTTCCACACTTAAACGGAAAACTTCATGGTATGGCACTTCGTGTACCAACACCAAACGTGTCTCTTGTTGACTTAGTAGTAGATGTAAAACGTGATGTGACAGTTGAAGCTATTAATGAAGCATTCAAAACTGTTGCAAACGGTGCATTAAAAGGTATTGTAGAATTCAGCGAAGAGCCTTTAGTATCTATTGACTTCAATACAAATACACACTCAGCTATTATTGATGGTTTATCTACAATGGTAATGGGTGATCGTAAAGTCAAAGTACTTGCTTGGTATGATAACGAGTGGGGCTACTCTCGTCGTGTTGTGGATCTTGTAACGTTAGTTGTTGACGAATTAGCGAAACAAGAAAATGTGCAACATATTTAAGTGAATAAGGGAGAGGGCAAGTGAATATTTGCCCTCTTTTTTTTATTTTTTTCTGAAAAGGAAAAAAATTATATAAGTATATTTTTGAAAGTGGACATACCACGAAACGTTGTGATTACTGTATTTGTGAATCATTTATTTTTTTTAGGGAAAAGTAAAGAGGAAAATATGACAGAAAATCGAAAAAACTGTTGTTGCAAAATGAAAATAAACAAAGTATACTAACACTCGTAAACTTAAGAGCTGAGGTACGTAGTCACTACTTAAAGGGTTAGGACCTCTCTGGACTAACTTTCCCCCGTGGTAGTGGAGCAAGCCAAATTGCAAATTAGTTTTCAATTCGAACAGTTAGAATAAATTTACAAGGGGGAACTGTAGAATGGATACTATGGATACGATGGGTCGTCACGTGATCGCTGAACTTTGGGATTGCGATTTCGACAAGCTTAATGACATGCCGTATATTGAACAATTATTTGTGGATGCAGCACTGAGAGCTGGTGCTGAAGTGCGTGAGGTGGCTTTCCATAAATTTGCACCACAAGGTGTAAGTGGAGTAGTAATTATCTCGGAATCACATTTAACAATTCATAGCTTTCCGGAGCACGGTTACGCAAGTATCGATGTTTATACTTGTGGGGATCGTATTGATCCAAATGTTGCTGCAGAATATATTGCAGAAGGTTTAAACGCGAAAACGCGTGAGAGCATCGAGCTTCCTCGAGGCACTGGTAGCTTCGAAATTAAGCAGAGAGAAACAAAAGCTCTTTAAAAAAGAACATAATTGATTTAAAATGTAAAGAGGTGTATAATGCACCTCTTTTTTAGTTTATAAAAAAGGAAAAATATAACGTACTCGTTAGTTAGATAAATTGAGCTCTTATGAATAAGTTAACGCCCCGTCTCACATCTTATTTTTGAAAACGAGATGATAAAATAATGTGCGTAAACTTAAAGTGGTAAGAGAGTTAGAATGAGTTATATAATATTGTATATATATTGTCAGATGAAGTAAGTAGAGGGAAAATAAAGAGTATAGTGTAAAGGAGTGAATATATTGCGTTGTCCATCCTGTTCTCATAATGGTACAAGAGTGTTAGATTCGCGTCCGGTAGACGAGGGGCGCTCTATTCGAAGAAGGAGAGAGTGTGAAAGTTGTTTAAGTCGCTTTACGACATTTGAAAGAGTAGAAGAGTCACCTCTTATCGTTGTAAAAAAAGAAGGCACACGTGAAGAGTTTAATAAAGAAAAGATTTTGCGCGGCTTAATTAAAGCGTGCGAAAAAAGACCAGTATCTTTAAGACAATTAGAAGAAGTAACTCAAAGTGTGGAACGTGAACTTCGTAATTTAGGTATATCTGAAGTGAAAAGTGATATGATTGGTGAAATTGTTATGGAAGAACTGCGTGATATTGATGATGTTGCTTACGTGCGTTTTGCTTCTGTATATCGCCAATTTAAAGATTTAAATGTATTTATTGAAGAATTAAAAGATATACTGCAAAAAGAAAGAGAGTAGAAGTTGTATTTTATTCTCTTTACATACCGTAAGGAATGAGATAAGAGAGCTAGAAGCGAAAGCTAATAGCTCTTTTTCGCTAAGAAATTATATAATGAAGATAGAACGAATGAAGTAGAGGATAGATTAGATGAGAGAAAGGAAAAGCAAGAATGGAAAAACAGTCATGGATGGAGCTATTGCCAATTGATCGTTATAAAGTAAGTGCGAAAGGGTTACTGCATCATTACGACCGAAAAGTGTTAACGATGTTGTATCAGCCGTTAGTAGGTAGTAGAGCTTTTAGCTTGTACATGACGCTATGGGGAGAGTTAGAGCAAGATCGTGTGTTTGGAAAAGAGAATACACATCATTCCCTTATGGTGACCATGCAAATGCACCTTCCCGAAATATATGAGGAACGAGTAAAGTTAGAGGCAATTGGGCTTTTGAAGGTATATATTAAGAAAGAAAAAGATATTCGAATGTTTATATACGAATTGCAACCACCTTTATCTCCGAAACAATTTTTTGATGATATTGTGTTAAGCATCTTTTTATACAATCGATTGAGTCGGACAAAATATAATCAAGTAAAGCAATATTTCTTAGAAGAAGAATTTGATTTTGCTTCGTATGAAAATGTTACGCGTTCTTTCAATGATGTGTTTGGTTCGTTTAATCCAGGACAGCTTGAGCATGCGCAAGAAGATCTTCGTATTCCCAAAACGACAGCTATGCCAAGTAACGAGAAGGGAGACGCTCCAAAAGTTTGGAATGATTTCTTTGATTTCTCCTTATTTGTAGATGGCTTGTCCGCTCTTGTCCCTAAAAAGGCGATTACAGATCAAGTGCGAGAATGTGTCATTACACTTGCTTACGTGTACGATGTAGATGTGTTATCGATGCAAAATATCGTTCTTGGTACGGTGACAGAGATGCAGACAATTGATATCGAAAGGCTTAGAAAAGGAGCACGTGATTGGTATCAATTCGAAAACGGTCAAGCGTTACCTGTATTAAGTGAAAGAGTACAACCTCACGCTGCACGTATGATGGAAGGGAAAGAGCCTTCTACGCAAGAAGAGATGTTAATAAAACAGTTAGAGGAAATCTCACCAAAACAACTATTGAAAGAAATCTCTGGTGGTGCAGAGGCGACAAAGGCTGACTTGCAGATCGTTGAAGATGTAATGATCAATCAAAAATTAACGCCAGGTGTTGTGAATGTACTTATTTATTACGTTATGCTACGCTCAGATATGAAACTTGCAAAAACGTATGTAGAGAAAATTGCTGGGCATTGGGCACGTAAAAAAGTCGGTACAGTAGCTGAAGCGATGGCGTTAGCGAAAGAAGAAAATCGTCAATATCAAGAATGGGCTGAGACAAAGAAAAAAGGCCGTACGTCGAAGAAAACGATAAGAAAAGAAATGGTACCAGATTGGCTGAAAGAAGAGCCGAAAGAACAAGAGAAAGAAACAGTGAAGAAAGATGTAAGTAAGAAAAAAGATGCAAGTACGTTAGATGATGAACGAAAACGACTAGAAGAAGTGTTAAAAAAATATAAGCGTGATTAATAGAAGAGAATGAACGCTCTTTGAGGTGAGAAAATGGAGCATATTCAAAATTCATTTGCAAAGTTAATGGAAAATAAAAATTTTAAAAATAGATATGAAGTATTAAAAGCGGAAGTAATGGCACATCCGCGTGTGAAAGAATTTATAGACGAACATCAAGGTGAAGTAACAACTTCTATGATTGAGCGCAGCCTTGTGAAGTTATACGAATATATTGGACAAAGTGTAGGTTGCGCAGATTGTCCGGATCTAGGTTCGTGTAAAAACATGCTGCAAGGATATGAGCCAAAGCTCGTTATCCAAGGGAAGATGATTGATATTCAATACGATCGTTGCGTGAGAAAAGTAGCATATGACGAGAGAAAGAAATATGAAAAACTCGTTCAAAGTGTATATATGCCAAATGACATTTTACAGGCAACGATGGAAAACTTAGATCCTTCAGATTTAGATGCGCGTATTGATGCAATTGGTGCAGCCAATGAATTTTTAAGTACATATGAACCTGGTAAAAAAGTACAAGGTTTATATTTGTACGGTAAATTTGGTGTAGGGAAAACGTATTTGTTAGGAGCAATGGCGAATGAGCTTGCTCAAAAGAAAATAAGTTCGATGCTCGTATACTTCCCTGAATTTCTACGTGAAATTAAAAGTTCGATTCAAGATAATTCGATTGGGGAAAAGATTGATGCGGTGAAACGCGTACAAGTTTTAATGCTAGATGATATCGGAGCAGAAGCGATGTCAAGCTTTGTACGTGACGATGTACTTGGTGCGATTTTGCAATTCCGTATGTTAGAAAACTTACCGACGTTCTTTACGTCTAACTTTGATTTCAAGGAATTGGAACATCATTTAACGTATACACAGCGTGGTGAAGCAGAACAAATGAAAGCAGCACGTATTATGGAACGAATTAAATATTTAGCGAAGCCAATTCCAATTGGTGGGAAAAACCGACGTCATAAGTAAAGAGTAAGCCGAAAAGCTTGCTCTTTTTTCGTTTTGAACACTTTTTAGACTAGGTGAATTGTAAAACGAAAAGTTCTTATGGAAAATTCATTGTAGCTTGTATCATTTTTTTCTCCCTCCCTTAATATATATAAAATTAGCAAGCCATATCGAGTGGATTCTCTAACGATAGGAGATGTAATTCTACTAAGAGTGAACTTCACGCGGAACGGACTCTTATAGGATTTGTAACGTATAGATACAATCCTTTAGAGCAGGGATAAAAGGGGGGACAAAAGTGATTGAAATTTGCTTCGAAGAAAAAAATGATGCTATGCATGTATATAGACAACTATTGAAAAGGGCTGAACTGTTATATAAGGAAACGAGTGTGTATTTACAGGAACAAAAAGTGGTGATTCACATACCAGTATGTGAATCGAATTATATTGAAAAGATTTTATTGCCAGTCATGGTATATTTCATTGTGAATGTAAAGCAAAATGAGTGGATTTATACGATCTTAAAAGAAAAGTTTTTTTATGAAGAAGAGGAAGAGTGTCATCAAATATTGCATATGGCACAAGAGATTTTAAAGGGAAGAAGAAAAGGGATTGCTCAAGAATTAACACGTCATACATTTGAATCATATATTAAATCTTCTTTAAATAACTGGCTTTGTGATCCGCTTTCGTTCTCGTTTTCATCATATGTTCGTTTTCGCCTTCGTACATATAGGGAAATGGTAGCTAAGCTTGCTGAAGTGTCGATTGATGAGTATAAGTTGGAACAAGAATATCAAATGTTTATTGAGACGCTAAGGCAACAAGTGCGTAGCCGAAAATCACGTTTGTCCTGTGTGCATCTTATTTTTGATGAAAGCTTTATTTTCTATGACGATAAAGGTAGACGTTTAAAACAGGAGAAATTGGTTCAATATATAGATGAGGAATTATTAAAGCAAAAGGATGTATATATTGATACGAAAGTAATTGCACCACTTCTTTCTATCTCGCCGAAAAAAATTTATTTATATACGAAAGAACAAGACCATAATATGATTATTACTTTGCGAAATGTATTTCAAGAACGGGTCCAATTACATGGATTACATGAGTTTGAGCGCAATGTGAAAAATTTAAAAAATAAAGGTAACGCCCTTGATTTTCTAAGTTTTTGAGCATATAATTACCTACATAAATGAAATATATTGAAATGTCATGATGAGGACATGAGTAGTTTTCTACGATTTTCAGAGAGGGAAGCCTTAGGGTGTGAGCTTCCTAGTACGGGATTATTACTTACCACCTCTAAACTTTAGCAGTGAACGGTTTTTCTAGTAATTGCTAACGGACAACACCGTTATGTTGAACTTGAGCAATTAACGATAAGGTTAATTGGAACAAGGGTGGAACCACGAATTCAACACTCGTCCCTTTTTACGGGATGAGTGTTTTTTATTTTGAAAAAAAGAGGAGTGACCAGTGATGGCAGATGTAGTTAAAATTACTTTCCCTGATGGAGCTGTGAAGGAGTTTCCAAAAGGCGTAACAACTGAAGAAATCGCAGCTTCTATTAGCCCAGGCTTAAAGAAAAAAGCTGTGGCTGGAAAATTAAACGATGAGATGATCGATCTTGTTACACCAATCGAAGAAGATGGTGCAGTTTCTATTATTACATTAGATTCTGAAGATGGCTTATACATTTTACGCCATTCAACAGCCCACCTTTTAGCACAAGCGTTAAAACGTTTATATAAAGATGCTAAGCTTGAGCTTGGTATTGGTCCAGTAATCGAAAATGGCTTCTACTACGATATTGATATGGAAGAAGCAATTACAGTTGAAGACTTCAAGAAAATCGAAAAAGAAATGCAAAAAATTGTGAACGAGAACTTAGAAATCGTTCGTCATGAAGTACCACGTGCAGAAGCACTTCGTCGCTTTGAAGAAATCGGCGATGAGTTAAAATTAGATTTAATTAACGATCTTCCAGAAGATGCGGTTATTTCAATCTATGAGCAAGGCGAATTCTTCGACCTTTGCCGTGGTGTTCACCTTCCATCTACAGGGAAAATTAAAGTATTTAAATTATTAAGCGTTGCAGGTGCTTACTGGCGCGGCGATAGCAATAATAAAATGTTACAACGTATTTACGGTACTGCATTCGTTAAGAAAGCAGAATTAGATGAGCACTTACGTATGCTTGAAGAAGCGAAAGAGCGCGATCACCGTAAATTAGGTAAAGAATTAAAATTATTTACTAATAGCCAAAAAGTAGGACAAGGTTTACCACTTTGGTTACCAAAAGGTGCAACTATTCGCCGTATTATCGAGCGTTACATCGTTGATAAAGAAGCAAGTTTAGGCTATGATCACGTATACACTCCAGTACTAGGAAGCAGAGAGCTTTATGAAACTTCTGGTCACTGGAATCACTACCGTGATGGTATGTTCCCATCAATGGAAATGGATAATGAAGAGTTAGTTCTTCGTCCAATGAACTGCCCTCACCACATGATGGTTTATAAAAATGACATTCACAGCTACCGTGAATTACCAATCCGTATTGCGGAACTTGGAACGATGCACCGCTATGAAATGTCAGGTGCGTTATCTGGATTACAACGTGTACGCGGAATGACTTTAAACGATGCGCACATTTTCGTTCGCCCAGATCAAATTAAAGAAGAGTTAAAACGTGTTGTAAACTTAACTCTAGAAGTGTACAAAGATTTCGGTTTAGAGAACTATTCATTCCGCCTATCTTACCGTGACCCAGCTGATACTAAAAAGTACTATGCTGATGACGAGATGTGGGAAAAAGCACAAGGTATGTTAAAAGAAGCTATGGATGAAATGGGTCTTGATTACTATGAAGCTGAAGGTGAAGCGGCATTCTACGGTCCAAAACTTGACGTTCAAGTTCGTACTGCTCTTGGAAAAGACGAAACACTTTCAACTGTACAATTAGACTTCTTACTTCCAGAACGCTTTGAATTAGCTTACGTTGGTGAAGACGGTAAACAACATCGTCCAGTTGTAATTCACCGTGGTGTTGTATCAACTATGGAACGTTTCGTAGCCTTCTTAATTGAAGAATACAAAGGTGCATTCCCAACTTGGTTAGCTCCAGTTCAAGCGCAAGTAATTCCAGTTTCTCCGCAAGTACATTTAGACTATGCGAAGAAAGTGCAAGATGAACTACGCCGTGCTGGTATCCGTGTTGAATTAGATACTCGTGAAGAGAAAATTGGTTACAAAATCCGTGAAGCACAAATGCAAAAAATTCCGTACATGCTTGTAGTAGGTGACAATGAAGTAACTGAAAACGGCGTAAACGTACGTAAATACGGTGAACAAAAATCAGAAACAATCGCATTAGATGCTTTTGTTGATATGATTAAAGTAGAAGGAAAACGATAAGACAGAGCCGCGGTATACCGCGGCTTTCTTATGTATTATAAAAGAGAAAAACTAGAAAAAATAACCAAACAATACTTATCATAAAAAAGTATTGCAAGTATGTTAGTTGTTTGTTACAATATTTCTTGTTGTTAGTAAAACACATCGCGTCTTCTTGACAGACGTCATGTCCTATGATAAACTCATCAAGGATAATAGAATATTGTTTTGTGGAACAAGTAGAAGCACCCGCTTCTCACCTGATGGACGCATTCGCAGTTTACAGGTAAATGTATTTCTTACTTAAGAATTTACAAGTGTGGGTGTCGTATGCCCGCACTTTTTTTGTCGGGTTCTATGACTACAAAATATGTTCTGAGAAAACCTTGGAGGTGGCTTACTATTAGCAAGGATATGATGATTAACGAGCAAATTCGTGCACGTGAAGTACGTTTAGTTGGTGCCAATGGCGATCAACTTGGAATCAAGTCTCGTAATGACGCTTTAGACTTAGCTGCAAATCTTAATCTTGATTTAGTATTAGTTGCTCCAAATGCGAAACCGCCAGTATGCCGCATTATGGACTACGGTAAATTCCGCTTTGAGCAACAGAAGAAAGAAAAAGAACAGCGCAAAAATCAAAAAGTAATTAGCATGAAAGAAGTTCGTTTAAGTCCAACAATTGATGAACACGACTTTAACACAAAACTTCGTAATGCTATCAAGTTTTTAGAGAAAGGCGACAAGGTTAAAGCGTCAATTCGCTTTAAAGGACGTGCCATTACTCATAAAGAAATCGGTCAACGTGTTTTAGATCGCTTCTCAGAAGCTTGTGCTGAAGTTAGTACAATTGAATCTAAGCCTAAAATGGAAGGACGTAGTATGTTCTTAGTTTTAGCACCGAAAAACGATAAGTAATAGATAGAGGAGGAAATACCTATGCCTAAACAAAAAACTCATCGCGGCTCTGCAAAGCGTTTCAAAAAGACTGGATCAGGTAAACTGAAACGTTCTCACGCTTACACAAGCCATTTATTCGCTAACAAATCTACAAAAGCTAAACGTAAACTACGTAAAGCTGGTGTAGTAAGCGCTGGTGACTTCAAACGCATTCGTCAAATGCTTGACAACTTAAAATAAGTTCGGCTGATATATAGAACAATTAGGAGGTAATATTATGCCAAGAGTAAAAGGTGGTACAGTTACTCGTCAACGTCGTAAAAAAGTTATAAAATTAGCAAAAGGTTACTACGGTTCTAAGAGTACATTATTCAAGGTTGCTAACCAACAGGTTATGAAATCTCTAATGTATGCATTCCGTGACCGTCGTCAAAAGAAACGTGACTTCCGTAAATTATGGATTACACGTATCAACGCAGCAGCTCGTATGAATGGTCTTTCTTACAGCCGCTTAATGCACGGTCTTAAAAATGCTGGCATCGAAGTTAACCGCAAGATGCTTGCTGACTTAGCTGTTCATGACGAAAAAGCTTTCGCTGAATTAGCAACAGTTGCAAAAAACAACATTAACTAATTAATTAGTTGAAACCTTAGAAGATTTTTCTTCTAAGGTTTTTTTATTTGTATGCAAAGAGAAGTATGTCGTTATCGATATGACAAAATCAATATAAAAGTTATAGCGATATAGAAGAATATACATATGAAGCCAGGAGGATTCTCCTGGCTTTTTTCAATTATCTCCCTTTGGAAAGAAGAGTATCTTTCCTACCTGAAACGACACTGCTATAATGGAAAGATGATATGGAACTTTCATCAGATAAAATAATTTTTTTTATCAGTGGATAATCCCCGGATAATGACTAACTATCACCAATCGGAGTGAACAATCTAATCGTGATGATTGAAACGTATTTGTAAATTAAGGACAAGCTATTTTGTAAAGAGATAAATGGCTGACTTATTAATAAGAAATGAAAAATAATAATGAACTTTGAGATGAAACAACATTGTTGCGTAAAATGCGATGTTGGAGGAGGACAATAGAATGGACTTACTACAACTATTTAAATTACAAAAAGAATTAGATGACCGTATTGTGAAAGAGCATGACTTACAACCGAAAAAGTTGTTAAAAGAAAAAATGTTAGCTCTTCTTGTAGAAATTGGAGAACTTGCAAATGAAACACGTTGTTTTAAATATTGGAGCAACAAACCAGCATCAGAACGTGAAGTAATATTAGAAGAATACGTAGATGGTTTGCATTTTATTTTATCAATCGGAATTGATTTAGGTATTGATAAAAACTTCCTATTCTATAAATGTGCACAAACGAATAAAACACAAGTAGAAATTTTCTTAGACACATATGCGAAGGTGATTCGTTTTACAGATCAACCATCTATTACGAACTATATTGAATTATTTACAAGCTATCTTCGACTTGGACAAGCGCTAGAGTTTGAGCAAGAAGAGATTGAAAAGGCATATTTAGATAAAAACGAAGTAAATCATCAGCGCCAAACACAAGGATACTGATTTAATTTTTGAATATTTCAATTTCCTTTTGTATAATGAAGTGACTGAAGAAAAAGGAGGGTGTTGGCAATGACAAAATTAGACGCGACATTGACAATGCTAAAAGAATTAACAGATGCACGTGGTATTGCGGGTAACGAGCGTGAACCACGTGAAGTAATGAAGAAATATATTGAGCCGTTTGCGGACGAACTTTCTACTGATAATTTAGGAAGTTTAGTTGCGAAAAAAGTAGGGGAAGAAAACGGCCCGAAAATTATGGTTGCAGGTCATTTAGATGAAGTTGGCTTTATGATTACGCAAATTGATGACAAAGGTTTCCTTCGTTTCCAAACAGTTGGTGGCTGGTGGTCACAAGTTATGCTTGCACAGCGCGTGACAATTGTAACGCGTAAAGGAGATGTAACAGGTGTAATTGGTTCAAAACCACCGCACATCTTACCTCCAGAAGCGCGTAAAAAGCCAGTAGATATTAAAGACATGTTCATCGATATTGGTGCTTCTAGCCAAGAGGAGGCAATGGAGTGGGGCGTACGACCAGGAGATCAAGTTGTACCTTACTTTGAATTCCAAGTGATGAAGAATGAAAAAATGTTACTGGCAAAAGCATGGGATAACCGAATTGGTTGTGCAATTGCAATTGATGTATTAAAACAATTAAAAGATGAAAAGCATCCAAACGTTGTATATGGCGTAGGGACTGTACAAGAAGAAGTCGGTCTTCGTGGTGCGAAAACATCTGCAAATTATATTAAACCAGATATCGCGTTCGCAGTAGATGTTGGTATCGCTGGTGACACGCCTGGTGTAACGGCAAAAGAAGCGCAAAGTAAAATGGGTGATGGGCCACAGATTATATTATATGATGCGTCTGTTATTGGTCATACTGGTTTACGTGACTTTGTAGTAGATGTTGCTGACGAATTAGAAATTCCATATCAATATGATTCAGTAGCGGGCGGTGGAACGGATGCAGGTGCAATTCACATTGCTGTAAATGGTATTCCGTCTATGGCAATTACGATTGCGACGCGCTACATTCATTCTCATGCGGCAATGTTACACCGTGATGACTATGAAAACGCAGTGAAGTTAATTGTAGAAGTTATTAAACGTCTTGATAAAGAGGCTGTACATAACATTACATTTAATTAATAGAAAAAGCGAAGGAGTCTCTCCTTCGCTTTTTTATGTTTTAAAAAGGTCTCTCTAATCCAGCGGCAGTATGAGCTCCTAAAATAATTAAACGAGTTAATTGCATGGCCATAAAATGCGGAGTATATATCATCCCTCTTTTTAACCATGACATAATCATCCCGATATGAGCCCCTGTCACATAGCTAATCAAAATATCACGAGGAACCATAAGATCTTTATCATCTGGCTGTGAAATAGATAAGCTTAACGTTAAATGAGTTTGTATTGTTTTCATCATTTTATAAGAGTAGTTTCCGGCAGCTTTATCGCCAAGCATAACGTTATAGAAGTTCACATTTTCTGCAATATGTTCGAATAAAGCTAAAAAGGTTGGATGTGGTGAATCAAATGTAAGTTGAAACTCTTCTTTATTTCTATTTTTTGGTTTAATAACTTCTGTTAATTTTTCTAACATTTCTTCAATGCTTTTGTCTAATAAGTCATATTTATCGTGGTAATGGCTATAAAATGTAGCACGATTTACAGGAGCGCGTTCTGCGATATGTTGAACAGTTACATCGTCAAATCCTTTTTCGCCTACTAAAGCGACAAAAGCATCCTGTATGAGTTGTCTCGTCCGCTTTACACGTGGATCATTTGTATTTTTAATAGACATTTTTGCTTCTCCTCGTTTAATTTTTCATACTTAAACAACACGATGGTATTATATTGTTGTTTAAGCGACATTTCATACGTAAATTGTCGGTTGTAGATTCGAAATAATTATTTATAATTATAAACGATAGTCCTTCAGAAATCAGCACCGCTCGCAGGTAGATAAATTTCGATTTACACCGCAGATGGTGTGATTTTTTTGTTTAAAAGTTAATATAATTAACAATTAAACAGTCTAAACAATAAGGACGTAAATAGTTTAGAAAAAAATTATATGCGATATAAGGAGAGGAATGCAATGAATCAGTTTCGAAGAATGGTAATTATCAACATTATCACATTAATTGTACTAGTTGGCGGCGGTATTGGCGGTTACTACTATTACAACCAAACGGAAAATTACTTAAAAACAGACAATGCAAAAATTGATGGAAAGGTAATTCCGGTTGCTTCACCAGTAGCAGGTAAATTAACTGACTGGAAAGCTGAAGTAGGTAAGAACTACAATGAAAACGATAAATTAGGTGCGGTTACTGTAGCGGCAGCAAATGGAGAACAAACAGTAGACGTAACAATTCCGCAAAATGCAACAGTTGTACAATCAAACGCAACGACAAATGCTTTCGTTGGAGCGGGTAGCCCAATTGCTTATGCATTTGATATGAACAATTTATGGGTAACAGCAAACATTGAAGAAACAGTGATTGACGATGTTCAAAAAGGTCAAACAGTAGATGTATATGTAGATGCATACCCAGATACAACGTTAACAGGGAAAGTAGAACAAGTTGGATTAACAACAGCAAATACATTCTCAATGTTACCATCAAGTAACGCAACAGCGAACTATACGAAAGTAAAGCAAGTTGTACCAGTTAAAATTTCTTTAGATCATAGTAAATCAGTAAATATTGTTCCTGGAATGAATGTGTCAGTTCGTATTCATAAGTAAGGGGGAGATGAGATGTCCTCAATTGCAATTGTAGGATATGCACTATTTTGTATAATCGTCTTCTTCCTTGTAAATCGTCTTTTACGAAAGAAAAAAACGAACGTGGGAGAAGAACAAGTCCCAGCCGTAAGTAAAATAGAAGTAAGTAAAGTAGAAACAGAAGAGAAAGAAATAGAACAAAAGCAAGAAGTAGAAATTTCTAATGTAGTTGAATTAGAAACAAGCAAGCAAGAAGAAGTAAAACAAG
This sequence comes from Bacillus cereus group sp. BfR-BA-01379, assembly GCF_022663605.1. Taxonomy (NCBI): domain Bacteria; kingdom Bacillati; phylum Bacillota; class Bacilli; order Caryophanales; family Bacillaceae; genus Bacillus; species Bacillus cereus group sp. BfR-BA-01379. The sequence goes on along the minus strand of NZ_JAKUFT010000004.1, from coordinate 16,933 downwards.
AAAAAGAAGTACCGAAAAAACAAACGTCTATGCCTATAGAGAATGTAAATGTAAAAGCAGTTGTAACAGTATTAATTCTTGGTATGTTCGTTTCTATTTTAAACCAAACAATCATTAACGTTGCGTTGCCACCGCTAATGAATGAATTTAATGTGTCAACATCAACAGCCCAATGGTTAATTACAGGATTCATGCTTGTAAATGGTATTTTAGTACCGATTAGTGCCTTTTTAGTTTCACGATTTACGTACCGTAAATTATTTGTAGCAGCCATGTTATTCTTCACGGTAGGATCTATCATTTGTGCTATATCAGGAAACTTCACAATGATGATGACAGGTCGTATTATTCAAGCGGTCGGTGCAGGTATTTTAATGCCGGTTGGTATGAATATCTTTATGACATTATTCCCGCCTAATAAGCGCGGAGCGGCGATGGGATTACTAGGCGTTGCAATGATTTTAGCACCAGCTATCGGGCCAACTGTAACGGGCTGGGTTATTGAAAACTACAGCTGGAACTTAATGTTCTACGGAATGTTTGTAATTGGTTTAATTATTACGTTCCTATCTTTAAAATTCTTTACACTAGCTCAGCCAGTGTCTAATACGAAATTAGATGTATTTGGTGTAATTAGTTCAAGTATTGGACTAGGTAGCTTACTGTATGGATTTAGTGAAGCTGGAAATAATAGTTGGACTAGTGCCGAAGTTGTTATTTCACTTGTTATCGGTGTAATTGGTTTAGCGTTATTTATTTGGAGAGAGTTAACAACAGACAATAAAATGCTTGATTTACAAGTATTTAAATATCCGGTATTTACTTTTACTTTAGTAATTAACGCGATCGTTACGATGGCATTATTCGGAGGTATGTTATTACTTCCAGTATATCTGCAAAACATTCGCGGCTTTACGCCGATTGAATCAGGTTTATTATTACTACCAGGATCATTAATTATGGGTATCATGGGACCTATTGCAGGTAAACTATTTGATAAATATGGTATTCGTCCGTTAGCGATTGTTGGATTAGCCATTACAACGTTTGCGACATATAAATTCACAACGTTATCGATGGATACACCATATAGCGTTATTATGACGGATTATATTATACGTTCAATTGGTATGTCATTCATTATGATGCCAATTATGACAGCTGGTATGAATGCATTGCCGATGAAATTAATTTCTCACGGTACAGCAACGCAAAATACGTCAAGACAAGTAGCTGGTTCAATTGGAACAGCGATATTAATTACACTTATGACGCAACAAACGACTGCTCACGTAGCAGATTACGGCAACATGTTAACAACGTCAAATCCAATTTTAGTTGATAAAGTACACGGTATGGGGCAAAGTTTAGCAGCCTTAGCTGGATCGGCTCAAGCAGGAGATGCGATGAGCACGCAGCTATTATTTGGACAAATTTCGAAGTTATCTGCAATTAACGGTATTAACGATGCCTTCTTAATTGCAACGATACTCGCAGGGATTGCTTGGGTATTATCGTTCTTCTTACCATCAGGCAATAAACCAAATAGAAAAGCAGGGAATTAATTTCCCTGCTTTTTTGTCTTTTTAAAGAGTGAGATATAAAAAATGATAACCAGTTACAGAGCACAGCCCTGTTATAAACAAAATTGTCCCCATAGAACGAATACTTGATATTTGCCTTCCGGTTATAATAGCTAATAGTCCAGCTAAAGAGAAGAAACTCCAATATAAAGTTCCTGAAATTGGAACGATCTCCTCTAAATCTATTCCAGAACCTATACAAATGATAGGAACAACGATAAGAGATATGCTAATTAAACCAGCTATAATAGTAAGTGACTTACGATATTTAATACCAGCAATAATTAAAAAAATGCCAATGATAAATGCGCATAGCATCAAAGTAAGAGCTAAAATCATCCAAGTTAATATTCCAAACACTTCTGTATTACCTCCGATTTATGGGTTTCTAAAAAATATTATATATAGTATGAATCACCTACAGTCATGAGTAACCAGAAGATAACCCCTAATATTCCAGCGATAAAAATAATGAATCCCATATTACGTATACTTTTAATTTTTGCTTGTAATCCACTTAATCCTGCCAATAATCCAGTTAAAGAAAACAGAATCCAATATAAAGTAGTTGAAATAGGGAGGATTGTATTACTCTCCACTCCCATGCCCCAAAAAACAAAAGGTAGTGTGACAAAGGAGAAGCTAAGTAACCCCATTAAACCGACAAATAATTTACGATGTTTCATGCTAGTAATCATTAAGAAAATACCACCTAAAAATCCACATAACACAAGGAGTGGCATATAAACAACCCAAAGTAAGCTCAACATATATAATCTCCTTCTATGTAATCAGTTATATTTTACTACATGAGGTTTATTTTGGATATTATTAATAAATATGTATAAATTGATAGAAATGAGAAGTGATGATACGAATTAATAGATATAGAGAACGTTAGAGAGGAGGGTGTATATGAAAATTACAGAAGAGAACGTTACAATGCAGCTAAGGAAAAGGAATGAAAAAGCATTATACTTTATTATCGACCAGTACGGTGGACTTATAAAAAGTATTATTCAGAAGCATTTAGCTTCGTTTCAAGATGTACAAGAGGAATGTATGGATGATGTGTTATTAGCGATTTGGAATCATATTGAAAAGTATGATGAAGAGAAAAATACTTTAAAAAATTGGATCGCGGCTATTACAAAATACAAATCTATCGATTATGCGAGGAAATATGCGAAAACAGTAAATGAAAAAGGGTTAGATCAAATAGGTGAAATCGCGATGCATACCGATACGATTAAAAATGAAATTAGTAATGATATGGAACATATATTAGATCATTTAAAGAAGAATGATAAAGAAATCTTTATGAAGCATTACGTGGAAGAAGATAGTGTAGAAAATATTGCAGAGAAAATGGGAGTGAAAACTTCTTTTATATACAATCGTCTATCGAGAGGACGGAAGAAGTTAAGGTCATTATTTTTACATAATCGGATGAAATAAATAAGAAAAGAGGTGAAGAAAATGAAAGATCCATATGAAATGTTAAATGATATAAAAATGGATGAGAATGAATATGAAGAGGTTAACTTAACTCACATAGAGAAACAGAAAATAAAAAAGCGAGTTCATAAAAAAATAAACAAGAACAAAGTTCATACGAAACGGAATGTAGCGATTGTAACATCGGCTGCGGCATTATTTATTATGATGATGACTGTAGATATGAGAAGGATGATTGCGGATATACCGTTAATCGGAAGTAAAATGGAAGACTACGTAAACAGTAGAGGAGAACCTTTGAAAGAATATAAAACGACAATAGGGCAAACAGTTTATGATAACGGTGTAGAAGTGCGGTTAGATGAAGTGATGATAGATGAAGGGCAGATTATTGTTAATAGTACGTTTAAGTCTAGTCGAATCAATTTAGAGGGTTCTTATCCTAGTCCTGATATTTATATAAATGGAAAACAGTTAAATGGCAGTGGTAGTGGTGGAGACAAGAAAATAAATGAGTACACGTATACATTTTTCTCAAATATAGATTTAAAAGATGATGAAATGAATCCTCTAGAAATTCGTGGAGAATGTGATGTACAAGTTGTATATAGGGATATTTCTTTAAAAGAGGGCAATTCAACATGGAAAGGAGAATGGGGCTTTTCCTTCAAAGCGTCTGGAGACAAAATAAAAGCTGAAACGAAAACAATCCCAATCCATAAGCATTTTAAATTAGAAAATGGTCAAAAAATAGAAGTGGAAGATTTAAAAGTTTCTCCTATATCTGCGAAGTTGGACTATAAAATGTTGAATGGAACGAAATTAGAGGTGAAATTTATCGCGAAAGATCAAGATGGAAAAGAGTTAATACCACATTCAGGTCTTACATTATCGGAAAATAGTTATTGGCGATTTGAAAAACTAGAGGATAGTGTAACGAAAATTGTGCTGACACCTGTTGTTACTTCTGGTGAAGAGGGAGAAAGGAAAACGGATTATCGAAAAGTATTAACGGAAGAAGAGTTTGAAGTTGTGATAAAAGAGTAGAAAGAGGTATCGCAATGATACCTCTTTCTAACTCAAGAAAGCTAACATATTATTCATAATATGAAATAGCATAGCTGGAATAATGGATTTTGTTTTTTTGCATAAAATAGCCATTAATAATCCCATGAAGAAAGTAATTACCATGACTCCAAGTGAGTATGTATGAGCGATACCGAAGAAGAAACTTGTTATGATGGCTGCAATCCAAAATGGAAAGCGCTCTGAGAAGAAGTGAAGTATAAAGCCACGGAAAATAAGCTCTTCAAAAATTGGTGTAAGTATTGCGAAACCGAGAAGTAATAATATTTGATACTGCTTAAAAACATCTAAGTTTAATGCGGAAGATTGCTGCTTTGTTGCGTCTTGGAACACATAATTTAACAAGATGTAATTGAGTATAATGTTTATAGCGAAGAAAAGAAGTAAGTATACGTATGTACGCCATTCTTTAAGTGCTTTAAAGTTAAATGATTGTAGTAGTAATTTTTTTGCGGGTTCGAATTTAAAAATGAAGAATAACAACACGGCTAGTTGTAATACGATGCTTGCAGTGTTTACGATCGATTCATACAGAGCAATTTGTTTTTTATCTGTAAGACCGGCTGTATAAATTGTTAAGGGCATTGCGAGGAACACAGTAATAAGTCCGGTTCCGAAAAAAGCGAATAAAACGGAGCTAATAAATTGTCCCCATGACATAGAGTATTTTTGTTCATTAGAAAGTTGTGTAGCGGGTTGCATTTATAAAATCACCTCTTTATATTTGTATATTTAATTATAAAGTATTTTGTTTTTATATGTAATATTTAAATATTACATATAAAGGTGTATTTTCCATAAAATAATAAAAGAGGTATCACCCTATAGTGATTCCTCTTTCTCATTGATAACTATGTTCTGCCGTGTTATTCGATTTCGATTGCTCTATTTGCAATTCACGTTCTACCAATCGGTCTAACTGTTGAATAGCTTTTAATGCTTTTTCATAAGAAATCGTTCTATAATGGTGCGCTCCGCCCGGTTCTTCATCTGCTTCGTCTGCCCATTTAATAATGTTTTGAAGAGATGTTCTTTCAATTTCTTGCTGTACTAAGAAAGAATCTGTATGAAGAAGAATCGCGATAGAAATTTCTTTTGCTAGTTTCGGATGTTCTCCTAATCTAATAAGCAATTTATGAGCTCTTTCTGCTCCTTTAATCGCATGGATATCATTCTTTTTATACAAGTCATAGTCCCATTCTCCCTCACTGTACCATGTGTGATGTCCGATATCATGAAGGAAACCAGCTTTTGTTGCAGCATCGACTGAGGCATGATGCTTTTTCGCTAAGTGAAACGCATGGTAAGCGACAGCGATCGCGTGGACCATTCCAGAACGGTTCACATATTTTTGGGTAATGTGGTGTTTAAAAACTTGTTCAAGCGTAATACGTTGCATAAAACATTCACTCCTTTTTATCCCGCTTTAACGGGCAGTAAGATTCCTACTTCAAAATTCGGCGAATACGAGGAAGTTAGGTGGGGAATCAACTGCCCGTAAAAGCCCGATTGGTTCAACTAATAATTAGTGTGGATGAACACCCTTTCCCACTAATTAAAGTTTCACTTTATCTAATGGTGTCTATAAGAAAATCGATCGGTTTAAATGTATTTTGAACATTGTACTCCATTGGGGTAGCGTTAGTAAAGTAGAAATGTTTAGGAGAAGAAAAAATCACCTTAGCTTATGCGAAGGTGATTTTTAAATTGCTTATTTTTTTAGTCCCTGCTCTAATGTTTCTAACATTTCGTGCTTTTCATTTTCATCAGCGTTTTTCCAAATGACTTCGAATAAAACACCAAGACCTGGAAGCATTTTTTCTTCACCGCTTTGAATTGCATCGACAATTGTTTCTTGCAATTGGTCTTGTGAATTTCCAGATACATTTGCTAATACAGCACCACGTAAATTAAAACTCATTGCTTTCACCTCTTCTTCAGAATTGAAACTGACGTTAGTTTTTGTTCTTTTTTATGTAAATATGTATGAAAAATAGGCTATAATGATAAGACAAGAAGAGAGGGAAATACATATTATGAAAAACATTGATTCAGTACAAAACCCGCGTGTGAAGCAGTGGAAAAAACTGCAGACGAAAAAAGAGCGCGATAAAAAAGGTTTATTTTTTGTAGAAGGATTCCACTTAGTCGAGGAAGCTTTAAAAGCAGGAGTTGTAACAGAACTTATCGTTTCTGATCAGACAGATCTTCCGAAAGATTGGACAGTTAATGATGTGGAAATGTATATCGTACCTGAAGCAATCGTAAAAATACTTCGTGAAACAGAAACGACGCAAGGCGTATTTGCTGTTTGTGAGAAACATGAGAGTGAAGTAGCTCTTGCTGATGGGAAGTTTCTTTTATTAGATGGCCTTCAAGACCCAGGTAACCTAGGGACAATTATTCGTACAGCTGATGCAGCTGGTATTCATGCCGTTGTGCTTGGAGAAGGATGCGTTGATGCATATAATAGTAAAGTGCTTCGCTCTACACAAGGGTCTATTTTCCATTTACCAGTTGTAAAAGGGAACTTAGAAGAATGGGTAGACAAGCTAAAAGAACAAAACGTTCCTGTATATGGAACAGCTCTTGAAAATGGAGTTCCGTATGGTGAAGTAACACCGGTCGGTAGTTTTGCATTAATTGTAGGAAATGAAGGAAGCGGCGTAAGCCAAGAAATTCTTGCGAAAACGGATCAAAACTTGTATATTCCGATTTACGGCGGGGCAGAATCATTAAATGTTGCGGTTGCAGCGGGGATTTTAACGTATTATTTGCAAAGCCCAGTTGCGAACAAATAAAAAACTTCTTATAATAAGTTGAAGTATATTATATTAAAAGTTAAATAACGAAAAACGTTGATAGAGAAGAGTAACTTACAAAATCGCCATATAGGGAGAGAATGCCTTAGACTGAAAGCATTCTTATGGTAGACGGAAGTGAATTCACCTCTGGAGTTGACGCCAGGACCATATATATGTAAAGGCGTTCCGGTCAGAATTGATCGTTATAACTAATGAGTGGGCAGACTTGTTCTGTCAATTTAGGGTGGTACCGCGAATTTACCTCGTCCCTTTTTGGGAGCGAGGTTTTTTTATTTTTAAAATTAGGAGGGTTCCAAATGGAAGCACGTTTAAAAGAGCTAAAGCAAAAAGCGTTAGAGCTTATTGAAGAAGCGAAAGAGCTAAAAGGCTTAAACGACGTACGCGTAGCGTACTTAGGAAAAAAAGGTCCAATTACAGAAGTATTACGCGGCATGGGAAAATTATCAGCAGAAGAGCGTCCACGTATGGGAGCATTAGTAAATGAAGTACGTGAAGCGATTCAAACGCGTCTAGAAGACAAAATTGGTAACTTAGAAAAAGCAGTCATTGAAGCGAAATTAGCTACTGAAACAATTGATGTTACACTACCAGGTCGCCCTGTTGAAACAGGTTGTCACCATCCGTTAACAGCTGTTGTTGAACAAATTGAAGATGTATTCATCGGTATGGGTTATGAAGTAGCTGAAGGAACAGAAGTAGAAAAAGACTACTACAACTTCGAAGCATTGAACTTACCGAAAGATCACCCAGCGCGTGATATGCAAGATACATTCTACATTACAGAAGAAACGTTACTACGTACACATACATCTTCTGTGCAAGCACGTACGATGGAAAATAATAAAGAAAAAGGCCCGATTAAAATTATTTGTCCTGGTAAAGTGTATCGCCGCGATGACGATGATGCGACGCATTCACACCAGTTCATGCAAATTGAAGGTCTTGTAATTGATAAAAACATTCGCATGAGTGACTTAAAAGGTACACTGCAAGTATTCGTGAAAAAGATGTTCGGTGAAGATCGTGAAATCCGTCTTCGTCCAAGTTTCTTCCCATTCACAGAGCCGTCTGTAGAGATGGATATTTCTTGTATGATGTGTCACGGCAAAGGTTGCGGCACTTGTAAAGGAACTGGCTGGATCGAAATTCTAGGCGCAGGTATGGTTCACCCGAACGTACTTGAAATGGCTGGTTATGATTCAAAAGAATATCAAGGTTTCGCATTCGGTATGGGCGCAGAGCGTATCGCAATGTTGAAATACGGCGTAGATGACATTCGTCATTTCTATACAAATGATGTACGTTTCTTACAACAATTCAAACGAGCGTAAGGGAAGGAGAGGATAAGTATGTTCGTATCATATCGTTGGTTACAAGAGTATGTAGATATTAAAGATGTAACAGCACAAGAACTAGCAGACAAAATCACGAAAAGTGGTATTGAAGTAGAAGGCGTTGAAGTATTAAATAAAGGTGTAAAAGGTGTTGTAGTTGGTCACGTATTAGAATGTGAAAAACACCCAGAAGCTGATAAATTAAGCAAATGCTTAATCGATATCGGTGAAGAAGAGCCAGTTCAAATTATTTGTGGAGCTGCTAATATTGCAAAAGGTTTAAAAGTACCAGTTGCAAAAGTTGGCGCTGTACTTCCTGGTAACTTTAAAATTAAAAAAGCAAAACTACGTGGTGAAGCTTCTCACGGTATGGTTTGTGCTCTTCAAGAGCTTGGTATTGATGGAAAGTTAGTTTCAAAAGAATATGCAGATGGTATCTTCATCTTCCCAAGTGACGCTGAAGTTGGTGCAGATGCACTTGAAATTTTAAACTTACACGATGAAGTACTTGAGCTTGGTTTAACACCAAACCGTGCAGATTGCTTAAACATGTTAGGTGTTGCATATGAAGTCGCTGCTATTTATGGCCGTGAAGTAAAACTTCCAGCTATCAGCCTACAAGAAGCAGCAGAAAAAACTTCTGATTACATTTCTGTAAGTGTAGAAGCGAAAGAAGAAAACCCATTATATATTGCAAAAATGGTGAAGAACGTAAAGATTGGTCCATCACCAATGTGGATGCAAACGCGCCTTATGGCAGCTGGCATTCGTCCAATTAGCAATGTAGTTGATATTACAAACTACATTTTAATGGAATACGGTCAACCGTTACATGCATTCGATTACGATAAATTAGGTTCAAAAGAAATCGTTGTTCGTCTTGCAAAAGAAGGCGAAAAAATTGAAACGTTAGATGATCAAGAGCGTACATTACAAGAACACCACCTTGTAATTACAAACGGAACAAAAGCTTTAGCTGTTGCTGGTGTAATGGGCGGAGCGGATTCTGAAGTTACAAATGAGACAGTGAACGTTTTAATCGAGTCTGCATACTTTGCAGGTCAAACAGTACGCCGTACATCAAAAGACTTAGGTCTTCGTAGTGAATCAAGTGCACGTTTTGAAAAAGGAATCGATCCAACACGTACATTTGAAGCAATTCAACACGCAGCTGCTTTAATGGCGAAATACGCTGACGGAGAAGCACTTGAAGGTGTAGTAGAAGCTGATAACTTACAAGTACAAGAGCGTACAGTATCTGTTACTGCTGAAAAAGTAAACCGTGTATTAGGTACAAATATTTCTGCAAGTGAAATGGGTACAATGTTTACAAACTTAAAATTCCCATTCACAGAAGTAGAAGGAACATTCCATGTGAATGTACCAGCACGTCGTCCGGATATTACAATTTCAGAAGACTTAGTAGAAGAAGTGGGTCGCCTATACGGGTATGACCACATTCCAGTTACATTACCTTCTGGAACAATGACTCGTGGTAAATTAACATCAGCACAAACGAAACGTCGTAAAGTACGTCGCTTCTTAGAAGGTGCTGGTTTATATGAAGCAATCACGTATTCATTAACAAGTGCTGACAAAGCGAAACAATATATGGTTGAGCCAAACGAAAAGGCGCCTGTAAATCTTGCACTTCCAATGAGTGAAGAGCGTAGCCAACTTCGTTTAAGCTTAGTGCCACAGTTGTTAGAAGCAGTTTCATACAATGTTGCACGTAAAAACGATAGCGTTGCTTTATACGAAGTAGGTTCTATCTTCTTACCAACAGAAGCAGGAGAACTTCCGAAAGAAGAACAACATCTTGCAGGTGTTATGACAGGTCTTGCTCTTCACCATGCATGGCAAGGTGAGAAAAAAGTAGTAGACTTCTTCGTTGTGAAGGGTGTACTAGAAGGATTATTTGACGTACTTGGCGTTTCAAACCAAATCACTTATGCACCAGCAAAACGTGAAGGTATGCACCCAGGTCGTACAGCTGACATCGTATTAGATGGCGAAGTAATTGGTTTCATCGGTCAATTGCACCCAGAAGCAGAAAAACAATTAGATGTGAAAAATACATTCGTATTCGAACTATCTCTTGTAAAAGTATTCGGTGCAGACGCAGAAGGAACTTACTACGCAGCAATTCCACGTTTCCCATCTATGACACGTGATATGGCTGTTGTTGTAACGAAAGAAACAAAAGCTGGCGAAATGAAGCAAGTCATTGCTAAAGCTGGTGGAGAACTTCTGAAAGACGTAACACTATTCGACTTATACGAAGGTGAAAAAATGGAAGAAGGCAAGAAATCACTTGCATTCTCTATGACTTACTTCGATGCAGAACGTACGTTAACAGATGAAGAAGTAACAGAAGCACATAACCGTGTATTAACAACGGTAGAAGAGAAATTTGGTGCGGAGTTACGTAAGTAATGAGAAATTGCCGGATTAATTCCGGCAATTTTTTTATGGCATGATTGTCGATATATGATAAAAATCGCCGATAAATATTAAGGCATCTTGCATCTTTCTCTCGAATGTAGTACATTAATTTTAGTTTAACAAAATGAAAGACGATGATAAGGAAAAGTAGTATATACTATAATCCAAAGCGAGTCAGGGACGGTGAGAGCCTGATGAGGCGGTATATGTGAAGAACACCTTGGAGTTGCTAACCGAAATTGAATCTTATATTCAAGAGTAGACTTAGACGGGAATCCGGCCTGTTACAAACCGGGAAGTATGTATTACATACGAGTTAAAGTTGGTCTTTATGACAAATTGGGTGGTACCGCGAAGTTTAACCTTTCGTCCCTTTATGGATGAAAGGTTTTTTTGTATTTAAATATATCAGCAAAGGAGAATTTCACTATGGAAAACACATTAGTAAAAAGTCTGTATAGAGATACAGATAAATACGCAGGTCAAACAGTACAAGTATCAGGGTGGATTCGTAACTTACGTGATTCAAAAGCATTTGGTTTCATCGAATTAAACGACGGTAGCTTCTTCAAAAGCGTTCAAATCGTTTTCGATACAGAGCTAGAAAACTTCAAAGAAATTGCAAAACTTCCACTTAGCTCTTCAGTTAAAGTAGAAGGTAAAGTAATTGCAACGCCTGGAGCGAAGCAACCATTTGAAATTAAAGCAGAAAAAATTGATATCGAGGGCTTATCAGATTCTGATTACCCACTTCAAAAGAAACGTCACACGTTTGAATACTTACGTACAATCGCTCACTTACGTCCAAGAACAAATGCATTCTCTGCAACGTTCCGTGTACGTTCTGTCGCAGCATTTGCGATTCACCAGTTCTTCCAAGAGCGTGGATTCGTACATGTTCACACACCAATCATCACTGGTAGTGATACAGAAGGTGCAGGCGAAATGTTCCGCGTAACAACGCAAGATTTAAACAACGTATCAAAAGGCGAAGACGGACAAGTTGATGAATCAAAAGACTTCTTCGGCAAAGAAACAAACTTAACAGTAAGTGGACAGCTGAACGCTGAAGCTTATGCATTAGCATTCCGTGACGTATACACATTCGGACCTACATTCCGTGCAGAAAACTCTAACACAACTCGCCACGCTGCTGAGTTCTGGATGGTTGAGCCGGAGATTGCATTCGCTGAATTAGGCGATGTAATGGATCTTACAGAAGATATGCTGAAATATGCAATGAAATACGTACTAGAGCATGCACCAGAAGAAATGGAATTCTTCAACAGCTTCGTTGATAAAACAGTTCTAGAGCGCATGAACAACGTAATCAACTCTGACTTCGGTCGTATCACATATACAGAAGCAATTAAAGTGCTTCAAGAGTCAGGTGCTGACTTCAAATACCCAGTAGAATGGGGTATTGACTTACAAACAGAGCACGAAAGATACTTATCAGAAGAAATCTTCAAACGCCCTGTATTCGTAACTGACTATCCAAAAGACATTAAAGCGTTCTACATGCGTATGAATGAAGATGGGAAAACAGTAGCTGCTACTGACCTTCTAGTTCCTGGCATCGGCGAATTAATCGGCGGAAGTCAACGTGAAGAAAGAATGGACGTTTTAGTAGATAGAATTAAAGAACTAGGCATGAACGAAGAGGACTACTGGTGGTACTTAGAACTTAGAAAATACGGCGGTACAAAACACGCTGGATTCGGCCTAGGTTTCGAGCGCTTCCTAATGTACATCACTGGCATGGCTAACATCCGTGACGTAATTCCATTCCCAAGAACTCCAGGTTCTTCTGAATTCTAAAATATAAAAAAGCGAGAGCAGCTGCTCTCGCTTTTTTTATTGGGAAAGGGTGTAACTACAACCCAAATTTTATTAAGTATTTCACAATTGGAAAAGATGTTGTTCATAGTTTTCTTCCCACTTCATATATAAGTAAAGCGAATGCGACATTTATAGGGAAGGGGTTTTGATGCAATGGGAGAAATTTTAAATCATACAAAGTGGTCATTGCGTGACAAGTATATAGTAATCACTGGTGCAACAAGTGGTATTGGATTAGCGGCAGCTAAGGTATTTGCAGAACGCGGTGCTAAGCTAGGAATCATTGCACGCAATGAAGCAAAAGCGAATGATGTTATGACTCAACTTGAACATCTAACGAATGGGAATACAGTGGTAGATATATTTTTCGCTGATATGGCTTCCCAACAATCTATACGCCGGGTAGCCACTGACATTTTAGAAAGGTGTCCGAGAATTGATATATTAGTGAATAATGCTGGAGCTTTATTTCAAACAAGGAAAATTACGGAGGACGGTTTGGAGATGACCTGGGCGGTAAACCATTTAGGCCCATTTTTGCTCACAGATTTGTTGTTGGAGCGTTTAAAAGAAAGTGCTCCTGCTCGTGTCATTACCACTGCATCTCACGGTCACAAAATGGCTAAAAAGGGAATTGATTTCGGTGACCTAGATGCAGAACAACTGTATCGCGGTGTTAAGAAGTTCATGGGCGGTCCTACAATGCGTTATGCGCAAACAAAACTAGCTAACATTTTATTCACCTCTGAATTGGCACAGCGATTGGAGGGAACGGGTGTTAGTGCTTATAGCTTTGATCCGGGGCTAGTGAATACGAATTTTAACCAGGACAATGGTCTGGTTGCTCGCTTAACTATGGCGGCAATGAAACCTTTCTCTCGTACGCCCGAGGAAGGTGCTGAAACTTTGATATGGCTAGCAGAATCAAATGGAATTATTGACCATAGTGGCTGTTACTATGCTGATAAGCAAATAGGAAAAATGTCTGAAGCCGCCTTGGATAAGGGTGTTTCAAAACGTCTATGGGACATTAGTGAAAAACAGACACGAGAGTAACAGAGTAGTGAGCGTCTGTTCAGACTAATATGTTGAATAGTTTTTTACCCTTAAGTAAAAAGTAATCTTGGGGGTGAGTGCAATGAGTAAAAAAGTGAAAACAGACCATTCAAGATCAAGCCTTGGTTCTCCAGAAGTAGAAGGACAAGGAACGACGACACATGAAACGGGTTCTCATAAAGTATCTTCATCAAATAAGAAACAGAAACGAAGCTAACATAAAAAGGAGAGTCTTGGCGGCTCTCCTTTTTTATGTATTATATCTTATTATCATTAATCTCTTTTGTAATGTTATCTACATCCTTGTCTAATCGATCTAAATAGAAAACCCATAGTAAGCTCATGAGCACGTAGTAGATGGCCATCACACCAAGATTATCAGATATATTTTCGAATGTGGATTTAGTAGTGAAAAAAGCTCCCCAAATGGTAGAAATAGTGAGGTACGAAAGCGGGCCAACGAGATGTACGAAAACATATAATAACTTTTTAACCTTTAAAGCGTTCATATGAATTCCCTTCCTATGTAAATAATCTTTTTCTTCTAATCATACATTCAAGTTCCTCACAGAAGTGTTGTAGTTTTGCTGGATTATGTATTAACAAGCGGGCATCGTGTTTCCTGATAAAGTGAAACTTTAATCAGTGGGGGTTTTCTTCATCCACCACTGATTATTAGTTGAACCAATCGGACTTTTATGGGCAGTTGATCCCCCCACCTAACTTCTTTGCCTTCACTGAATTTTGAGGTGGGGGTCTTACTGCCCATTAAAGCGGGATAAACCTTCGAATCCGAAAGTTTAATAAGAAAGACCGGCCATAACGCTCTATTAAATCGTTGAACTCTCGTTGCTCACTTAGTAGCTGAATGTTTTCTCTAATTTCAAACTGTCTTTCGTGTGGATCACCTAGTAAAATATTTAGAATCATTTGTAGAAGTAGCAATGGGAATCTCCTCCGCTGTTGTAACTTAATTCTGTATATTTAGATTATAACAAAAATAGGGTTTTTTTGTAAATTTTATATGTTATGATGAAGTAAAAAGAGGTTTGAGGATGTTTATATGATTGAGGAGAGGGAGTAATACTTTGACAAACAATGCATTGTTTAGATTGAAATTTCGTTATATATTACTATACTTATTAGTTGGATTTTTCCTTATGGAATGCTTAATTAGATTGCCATTGTTTCATGGAGCATCTATGGCGTTAAAGCAAGAAATTGGTTTGCTCAGTGTTTTGTATGTTATACCAGTTTTATTGTTTTATAAATATTGCAGAAAGCATAGTATAAATTTTCAGAGGACGTTTTTCACAAAACCATCTGTAATATCTACTAGAATGGTTGTTATGCCAGTTGTCATGTTATTAGTATTTCAACTAGGTTGCCTTATGGCGCTTGGTGTCCTAATATTAAGTTTTAGTTCCGGAGAATTAGCTACTTCAAGTATTGCAAAAACGAAAGAAACAGCAGATGTATTACAAGTGTGGATTCGGTGTATTGGAGTGGCATTTTTTGCACCTATCGCTGAAGAAATACTGTTCCGTGGATATTTATTGCGTAAGTTACATTTAAAATTTAATATGAAAACGAGTGTAATAATCTCCTCGATTATATTTGGTATGTTGCATTTGCAAGCAACATTTAGTGCTATTCTTTTTGGAGTGGTTATGTGTTTATTGTATATAAAATCTAGAAGTCTTGTCCTACCAATTATCGTACATATGATACAGAACATATTAATAGTAACGAAAGATGTTATTAGTATTACTAATCCATCTGAATCTACCAGTGCATCTACTGCTCCTATGAGTATAACGATTGGAATTATCGCAGCAGTGCTCTTTTTAGGAGTCGGGTTATTATGGATTATCCCATTTTTAAAAAGAAATTGGCGTGACTGTATGGAGAAGGGGTTGCCAAAAATAATATATCATCCATAGAAGGCGAAAAGAATCCAATTCTTTTCGCCTTGTTTAGTTCATGCAAATCATGTCGATACTAAAAAGTAGTTATTTTTTCAATAAGCGAAGCGCCTTCTCCCTATTAGCGAAAT
The DNA here is from genome assembly GCF_022663605.1 of Bacillus cereus group sp. BfR-BA-01379. Classification (NCBI taxonomy): domain Bacteria; kingdom Bacillati; phylum Bacillota; class Bacilli; order Caryophanales; family Bacillaceae; genus Bacillus; species Bacillus cereus group sp. BfR-BA-01379. The sequence goes on along the minus strand of NZ_JAKUFT010000004.1, from coordinate 1,248 downwards.
GCATTTTCACAAACTCAGGTAATCTTTCTTCACCAAGTTTTTGAATTAATTTAGCAGCGGCGATATCAACTTGTTTACCGGCACCTTTTGGAAGTGGCATACCAGCTTTTTTACTTAGTTCGTCAAACTGTTTTACGAATGAGTAACGAGCTAAAATAGAAGCAGCGGCTACTGCTAAATGAACGCTCTCACCTTTCGTTGCGAAGTAAACATTTTCACGCTGTACCTGTTTTTGTTTTGCTAAATATTTGTAGTATGTATCAGGTTGTGTGAATTGATCGATTAATACACCTTCAGGTTTTGTAGGTGCGATTTTTGCTAATAAGTTTGTAATAGCTTTATTATGTAGTAAAGCTTTTAACTTACCTTGGTTGTTTCCTTTATCAAATAGCTCATTATATTTTTCGTTATGAAGGACAAGAGAGCTGTAAGGAACAACGTGTAGAAGTTGTTTCGCAATGGCAGAAATTTGATCGTCATTTAAGTTTTTAGAGTCTTTTACACCAAGTTCTTTTAAAAGTGGAATTTGCTTAGCGTCCACATATACAGCAACTACTGTCATCGGTCCGAAGAAATCACCAGTACCAACTTCATCTGACCCTACGATAGACATTGTACCGATGGAAGCAGGCGGTGCATAACGGTGTGAATCGACAGATTTTTTTACAGTTGTTTTCGGTGTTTGAGAGACAGATTGCCAACGAGAAGCTTCTGCTTCAGCACGGCCGCCCTGGAACATTACTTTTCCAGATTTATAAGCTGTAATCGTGCAAGATGGCACCTTTGCCATGAATATTCCGCCTTGTGGGGTTTTTGGGCTAAGCGCTTGTTTATATTGTTGTTTCATGTCTTCAATTACTGTAGAACTTGTTTGTATTACGATAGAATTTGACAAGATGGTCGCTCCTTTTTTATATTGTTATTTTTATCATATCGGATTGTTCTTTCTGTTTCCATAATATGATGGTTCATGGTATGATAAACTTTAGGATTCTGTACGTGATTGGAGGCCGGTGAGTTGTCACAACAAAAGGGAAAGAAAAGTCGAATTAATGTAGAAATCTATGGTCAACAATATTCAGTTGTTGGCGATGAAAGTACAAGTCATATCCGCATGGTAGCAGCGATTGTGGATGATAAAATGCGCGAACTCAATGCCAAGAATCCTTCGCTTGACACGAGTAGACTAGCGGTATTGACGGCGGTAAACGTCATACACGATTACATAAAATTAAAAGAAGAACATGA